>NZ_CP115667.1:1500000-1709189 GCF_027921445.1 Peptoniphilus equinus | reverse complement strand
ATGATGTGTCGTCCATATCTTCTCGAATTTTGTTATAGGCATGGATGACGGTGGTGTGATCTCTTCCTCCAAATTCTTCGCCTATTTTAGGGAGAGAGAGATCGGTGAGTTCACGTGTGATGTACATTGCAATTTGACGAGGATAGGCAATATTCTTTGTTCGTTTTTTGCTGTCTAATTCCTGAATACTTAAATGATAGTGCTTAGCCACTACGGTTTTTATCAGTTTAGCATCAATAAGTTTTTCTTTTTTAGTGTTGTAGATATCTCTTAACACAATGCTCGCCGTCTGTTCAGTGATAGAGCCGGTGGTAAGTTTGGAGTAGGCCATTACGCGAGACAAGGCACCTTCCAGTTCTCTGATATTGCTCTTTACGTTTTTAGCAATAAAATTGATTACATCCATTGGTACATCATAACCTTCTGAATCAGCTTTTGAACGTAAAATAGCAATTCTAGTTTCCAAATCCGGTGTTCCGATATCCACCACAAGTCCCCACGCAAAACGGGAAATTAAACGTTCTTCCAGACTTTGGATATCCTTTGGCGGTTTATCTGAGGTGAGAACAATTTGTTTATTTGAACCGTGCAATTCGTTAAACGTGTGGAAAAATTCTTCTTGCGTACGGTCTTTGTCGGCAATAAATTGAATGTCATCAATTAAAAGCACGTCCACTTTGCGATATTTGTTACGAAACTGCTCATTTTTATTGGTTTGAATGGAATTGATCAGTTCATTGGTAAACTGTTCACTGGTCACGTATAAGATTTTTTTAGAAGGGTCTTGCTGATAGACAAAATGACCGATGGCTTGCATTAAATGGGTTTTTCCAAGGCCCACGCCGCCATAGATAAACAGCGGATTGGAATGAGCAAGGGACGGATCCTTATAGTTTTCTGCAACGGAAAGACTGGCCGCATGAGCAAATTCGTTGCTTTTACCAACTACAAAGTTTTCAAAGATGTATTTAGGATTGAGGCGGGACTCAGGTTTATATTCGTCATCGCTATGCTGAAGACTCTCTCCGGCGGTCATAATTATCACATCATAATCATTTTCGGTGACTTCACCGATACAACGTTTTAATGTTCGGAGTTGCGACGGATTGTTTTCAATGCGATGCTTAATAAAGTCACTGGTTACTAAGACATAAAAACGGTGATTAGCTTCATCGATTTCTTTTAACTTCATATCCTTAAACCATGTATCAAAAGATACCTGACTCATGGATTGGCGTTCGAGTACCGTCATAACTCGAGACCAGATAGCGGATAGGGAATCCATACTTCCTCCTGTGAATAAGTTTATACAGATAAAATAATGGGGACAAAGTTATCCCCAAAAGTGAATAAAAAGTGTAGAAATGTCGTAAAAAAATAAGGCTGTGGATAAAAAATGTATAATTTTGGCATTTTCGTTGGAGAGAAACAGTTATAAACACTACTTATAAACAACATATTAACAAATTGTGGATAAATAATATTTATCACAAAATTATTTTTTATCAACATACCTCGAATTTTATCCACACATATTTTAACAAAAAAACAATAACTTATCAACAGGTTGAGGACTGACCTTACTTCTTCTTTTATGTAAAAATACCGAGTTTTCTTGACTTTAACGGCCTTCTCCTTTATAATCTACTGATTGAACAAGAAAGGATGGTGAGACCATGAAGAGAACATTTCAACCTAAAAATCGAGCTCGTAAAAGAGAACACGGATTCCGCGCTCGTATGCGCACGAAATCAGGCCGTAAAGTGATCAATGCACGTCGCAGAAAAGGCAGAAAGGTACTTTCAGCATAAATTGAATATAAAGGATTGTTATTTAAAGAAAAATCAAGATTTTCAAAAGGTTTATCGCAAGCGGCAAACCAACGGCAACAAGACTTTTACGTTGTTTTATAAGAGAAACAATATGTCTCACAAACGGGTGGGTTTTGTCATCACCAAAAAAGTGGCAAAGGCCGTGGTGCGCAATAAGATTAAACGACGTCTTAGGGAAATTTATCGAGACCATTTTGATCAGCTTAAAGAGGGCTTTGACTACGTCTTTGTAGTGAAAACCCAGGCGGTGGATTTAGATTATCAAGCTTTGGAGCGTGCTTTTTTACACGTGGTAAAGAGGTTAAATAAATGATAAGTCATGTTTTGAAATCCTTCATACGGTTTTATCAGAAATTTATTTCCCCTATGACAGGAGCTCACTGTCGGTTTACACCTACGTGTTCTCAATATGCTTACGAAGCTTTGGATAAATATGGCGCTTTGAAGGGAAGTTATCTTGCTGTGCGCAGGATTTTAAAATGTCATCCTTTCCACAAAGGCGGATACGATCCTTTAGTTTAAGGAGATTTAATGACCTATATAAGTAGTATTTTAGGTAGCTTTTTAAAGCTGATTTACGATATGCTCGTATCGGTTTTGCCAAGCGAACCTGAATCGGTTTCTTTTTATGCCCTAGCCATTATTATTGCGACGATTATTATCAAAGCAGCAGTTTTACCTGTCAATTTGCATATGATCAAGTCTCAAAAGAAGATGGCCGAGCTCCAACCGGAGATTGAAAAGCTGAAAAAGAAGTACAAAAATGATCCTCAAACCATGGCTGTAAAGCAACAGCAACTGTTTAAAGACGCCAACTACAATGCGTTATCCGGCTGTCTTCCTATGATCATTCAAATGGTTGTGCTTATTGCTTTTTACCGTGTGTTTTTAAGTCCGGAAATCTATGCGTTTACAGACAAAGTGGCATTTGAAGCGATGAATAAGAACTTCTTTCACATGGATTCACTATCAAATGTGGATACCACTTTAATTTTACCGGTACTGGCTGCTTTTACTACGTTTTTAACATCGTATATCACAACAAAAAACCCGGCGACTCAGGCAACTCAAAATGCTCAGACGAAATCCATGACAACATCGATGATGATTGTAATGCCAGTTCTCATCTTCTGGATGTCTCGTAATTTCCAATCGGCGTTGACGTTGTACTGGACGGTATCCAATACTTTTACTGTCATCCAGCAATTTATTACTAATAAGATGATTGCGAAAGAAGTGGCGGAGGAATTACAACAATGAACTATGTTATAAAAACTGCAAAAACTGTAAACGAAGCTGTAAGTCAGGCTCTAAGCGAATTGAATATCTCCAGAGAAGACGCTGAAATCGAAGTAATTGAAGCGGAATCCAAGGGGCTGTTTGGACTTATCGGATCCAAAGATGCCACAGTAAAAGTTCGTCGTAAAGAACAAACTGAAGATATTTTACGTGAAATTTTCAATGAAACAGAGACGAGCCAACCCACTACGTATTTTGAAAACAACTCGTATTCAGACACCGAATCTGTAGAAGATGATATGATGCCGTCCGGTGCAGATCACCTCGAACCTGTGGCTTCGGCGTCAAAACACGACACTATAGAAAATGCTGCCACAGAGTTTATCAGTCGCATTGTGAAGGAACTCGGCATTGAACCCAATGTAGCTCTCAACTGGGAGGATGATACCTTAAATGGTGAAATCTTGGGCGATGAAAAAGAACTGGGTATTGTTATCGGCAAACGCGGCGTGACTTTGGATAGCATTCAATATCTGACCGGTCTTGTGGTCAATCGCCACAGTGACGCGTATGTGCGTGTACATTTGGATTCCAGCGGCTATCGTAAGAAACGAGAAGCAGCACTGGTGGAACTTGCGGATAAAATGGCTAATAAAGTTATTCGCACCGGCCACAATGTGAAATTGGAACCGATGAATGCCCATGAACGTAAGATCATTCACGAAGCCCTTCAGCATAAAGACGGTGTAATCACTCACTCGGAAGGCAAGGACCCGTTCCGTAAAGTCATTATTCAAAAGGAACGTGAATATTAAATTTATTCAAAAGGACTCTGTATGGCAGAGTCCTTTTTTAATTATTTTTTAAATTTGGGCTATAGGGTTTATGTCTGTTATAATTCATTTAGAATAGCGTATAAGTAGCCTAGGAGGAGATTATGGACGATAAAGGATTGTTTTTATCCCCTGAAGAATTATTGACTTTAAAAAGTAAACTTCAAAATACTATTGGGACAACGATTTATGGGGCCTTGTCCGGTAAGCCTACAGGCAGTCTGATCCCGGTCGAGAATAAAAACTTGGTAGTGCAAAATCCTAAAGAGATGCGCAAGCCCTTTGCAAAGATGAAATCTATGACAACGGGCATTTTTGCTCTGGTGGCTATAGGGATTCTCATTACTGCCAATGCGTTTGACCCGGATTTTGATGTCAGCACATTTATTGTGGGCAGTGCTTTTCTTGTTGGTGCTTTTTTTGAGTATCGCGACTACAGTAAGTTTCGAAATTTAGTACCTATTTTAGAGCGTTATCCGAAGTATCTTCGGGCTTTCGGCACGTTGTCGGCCCTTTCGTTACAAGAGCTGGCCCAGTTTAATAATGTCTCCGTGGAGCAGGCGGCTATTGATATTGCTTACTATATCCAAAAAGACTATTTTAAACAGGCACGGATTATAGACGATCAAGTTATTTTAGACACACCTACGTACTTATCTTATAAAAAATTACCTCATACAGCAAAGGCATCGTTGGAGACAAACAATGAACTCAATGAACTCTTACACTATTACGATCATCTTCATGGACCGGTGAAAGAAGACGTCAAGAGGCTGTTGCTCCTGGTTGAAAAGATTTATGCCAATGCGAAAAATAAACCCGACGATTTGGCTCAAATTGAAAATGTCAAAGCCTATTATCTTCCATCGGTCTTGAAGCTCTTAAGTGAGTATGAATTGCTTCAAGATACGCCAAATGATAAGGCTGAAGCTTTAAAGGGAGAGATTGAAAGTTCGATTAAACTCATCAACGAAGCCTTTAATAACTTACTCAATGATTTTTATGACGATACCGCGATTGATATCAAGACGGATATTTCCGTTTTAAAGAGTCTGCTCTATAAAGAGGGCTTGCTGGATCGTATGTAACCGAGGAGGTACTATGTCAGATATCAAACTTACTTTAACTACCGACCCTATCGATACCAAGGATTCTGATAAGGAGTCTCTTGTTGCACAATCTGAGACTAAATCTGAACTCGTCCTTTCCGAATCGGAACAGAAGATGGTGGAGGATTTTGCTGAGAAAATCAATCTATCCGATACGACTCAAGTGCTGAGCTTTGGTGCGGCGGCTCAAAATAAAATCGCAAGTTTTTCTGAAAAGACTTTAGCGTCTGTCTATACCAAAGATCTTCAGGAGGTGGGGACTCTTCTTTCCGGCGTGGTCAACGAGTTAAAGCGCTTTGAAATTGAAGACGAGGACAAAGGACTCTTTAAGATGTTTAAAAAAAGTGCCGATCGAGTTACGGCGCTTAAAACAAAGTATCAAAGTGTGGAAAAAAATGTCGATGAGGTGAAAACGACCTTGGAAGCTCACCAGGTTCAGCTCTTGCGAGATATTGCCACCTTGGATGAAATGTACGCTCTAAACAGCGACTACTTCAAGGAAATTTCCATGTATATTTTGGCGGGTGAAAAAAAATTGGAAGCCGCCCGTCGTGATTTGGTTCACTTAGAACAAGAAGCCGAAGCTTCAGGCTCGCCGGTAGATGCTCAGCGCCTGCGGGATCAGGCTAACAGCATCAATCGTTTTGAAAAAAAGCTTCATGATTTGGAACTCACCAAGATGGTGAGTTTACAAATGGCACCGCAAATACGTATGATTCAGTCATCGGACAGCACAATGCTTGAGAAGATTCAGTCTACTATCGTGAACACGATTCCTCTGTGGAAGAATCAAATGGTTTTAGCTCTGTCGGCCAACCATGCTTTGGATGCACAAAAGGCGCAACAGGAAGTTGCCGACTATACCAATAAACTTTTACGACAAAATGCCGACGACCTTAAGATGGCTACCATTAACAGTGAGCGCGCATCGCAACGAGGCATTATCGATATTGACACTATTGAGTATACCAACGCACGCCTTATTGAAGCTTTAGATGAAGTACGTACCATTCAACGAGAAGGACGGGAACAACGTGCTCAGGCTAAGATCACTTTAGAAACGATTGAGATGAAACTGAAGCGCAGTTTGTTAAGTGATAAATAAAAGACACCGGATTCTATGGCGTTACGGGGTATAGACAGAGGATTGTGGCCTCATACAGCTATATTGAGAAGGATGCATTAAGATTGTTACTTATTGTCGTCGAGGGAAAATGACCTCGGTCACGGGCTCTTGAATGTATCGTCAGAATATAGGTCCCAACACAGGTTGGGACTTTTTTATGTGTGTGGTATACTAATAAACTAGGAGGAAAGTCATGAATGATACAATTGCGGCGATTTCAACCGCCACCGGGGAGGCCGGTATCGGTATTGTGCGCATGAGCGGGCCGGAGAGTGTGGTCATTGCCGATACGCTCTTTGCCCCTATTTCGAAAAGCGCTTTTGCGGGTGCTGCAAACCGAACGATGGTTTATGGACATATATATGATGACGGACGTCTTATTGATGAAGTGCTCGTTTGCAAAATGCTCGGACCCCACAGTTACACCAGAGAAGACATTGTAGAAATTTATTGTCATGGCGGCATCATTGCCGTTCGAAAAATCCTTGAGGCGCTTTTGCACCATGGAGCTCGTTTGGCGGAGCGAGGTGAGTTTACTAAACGGGCTTTTCTCAATGGCCGCCTGGATCTGTCTCAAGCCGAAGCAGTTATTGATCTTATTCATTCTAAGAGTGACCGTGCGTATGAAATGAGTATGGCTCAATTGGAAGGTCGTCTTAGCGGTCAAATAAAAATGATTAAAGACAAACTTATAGATATGAGCTCTCTGGTGGTAGCAAACATTGACTTTCCTGAAGATGAAGTCGACGAGGCCAATTACGATCGGCTTCAAAGTGAAGCAGAGGCGGTTATTGGAGACCTGGATCGTCTTCTGGACAATGCCAATCGAGGCGTTCTCTTGAGAGAAGGGATTGAAACTGTAATATTAGGAAAACCTAATGTCGGCAAATCCACACTTTTAAATGCGATGTTACGTCAACAGCGTGCGATAGTGACGGATATCCCCGGCACCACTCGGGACACAATCAGTGACTATGTGAATTTGAACGGCATTGTCTTAAAACTTACCGATACTGCAGGTATAAGGAATACGGAAGATGTTGTGGAACGCATGGGTGTAGAGCGGGCTAAAAGTCTGGTAGATAAGAGTGATCTGATTATTGCTATTTTTGATTTGTCGCGGCCGTTGGAAGATGATGATAGGGATATTTTGCAGCTTATCCAGGATAAGAAGCACATTGTGGTGTTAAATAAGAGTGACGCAGTTCAAAATGAGGACGATGAGGACTTAGCGGTATTTTTACAGGGGGAAGATTCTATTCGTCTGTCTATTTTAAAGGATGGTGCCGATCCTATTGAGGATAGAATTTTGGAACTCTTTTTCGAAGGTCATCTTAACGAGTCAGACTACTACGTGAACAATCTGCGCCATATTGAGGCATTAAAAGCGGCGCGAAGCAGTATGGACGCGGCCTTGAAAGATATTGAGATGAAGATGTTTATGGATTTGCTTCAAGTGAATCTGGATGAAGCACTGTTAAACATCTCAGAAATTACAGGTGAGACCACTACGGAAGACGTGTTGGATGTGGTATTTAGCAAATTCTGTATAGGAAAGTAGGAACAATGAACAGAAAGAATTTCAATGCAGGAACATTTGATGTAGTTGTCATTGGCGGAGGTCATGCTGGTAGCGAAGCGGCTCTCGCCTCAGCGCGGTTGGGTCTTAATACATTGATGCTGTGTATCAACTTGGACTCCATTGCCGCCATGAGTTGTAATCCCAACATTGGCGGCACCGGTAAAGGGCATTTGGTTCGTGAGATTGACGCCCTTGGCGGCGAGATGGGCAAAAATATTGATCGCACGTTTATTCAGTCTCGCATGCTGAATACCTCTAAAGGCCCGGCAGTTCACTCTCTTCGTGCACAGGCGGACAAACGCGCTTACCATGATGCTATGAAACGCGTGTTGGAAGCTCAGGATCATTTGACGATAAAAGAAAATGAAGCAGTGGAAATCGGCATTGACAACGGTAAGGTGACCCATGTGGTCGCTGCCACCGGTGCAGTGTATACCGCCCGAGCTATTGTTGTTGCTACAGGGACCTATCTTCAAGGTCGGATTCATATTGGTGAAGTGAACTACGCTTCCGGCCCGCAAGGCTTTAAAGCGGCGACAGAGCTCTCCCGATCTCTTGAAAATTTAGGTTTAGAGCTTATGCGTCTTAAAACAGGAACACCGGCTCGGGTGAATCGGCGAAGTATTGATTTTACTCCTATGACCGTTCAGGAAGGCGATGCCACGATTGTCCCTTTTTCTTTCGAAAACTTGGATAAGGACATGAGAAAAACACAGGCTGATTGTTATCTGACTTATACAACCGAGGCTTGTCATGAGATTATCAGAGATAACATTCACCGTTCAGCGCTGTCTTTGGGAAATATTATCGGTTCCGGACCGCGGTACTGCCCTTCGATCGAGGATAAGGTCACAAGATTTGCTGATCGTCAAAGTCATCAGGTTTTTATTGAGCCGGAAGGACTTACCACAGACGAAATGTATATTCAGGGAGTCTCTTCATCCTTGCCTGAAGAAGTGCAAAACGCCTTTTATAGAGAGATTATCGGTTTGGAGCACTGCGAAATCATGCGTCCCGCCTATGCCATTGAGTACGATGCCATTAATGCCACGGTGTTAAAGCGCACGCTGGAACATGGTGATATCAGCGGACTTTATTTTGCAGGGCAAATTAACGGTTCTTCCGGGTATGAGGAGGCCGGGTCTCAAGGCCTGGTGGCAGGGATTAATGCCGCACTTAAAATTTTGGGCAAAGATCCCTTCATTTTAGATCGTTCTGAAGCTTACATTGGCGTGCTTATTGATGATTTGGTCACCAAAGGGACTCGTGAACCTTATCGTATGATGACAGCTCGAGCAGAATACCGTCTCACCTTGCGCCAAGACAATGCGGATTTGCGTCTTACAGAAAAAGGTCATGCTATCGGTTTGATTTCAGACGAAAGATATGACGCCTTTATAGCACGTAGAGATGCCATCACCTCTGAGCTTGCCCGAATTGAGTCAATTAAAATTACTCCAACTGAGGCAAATAATGCCAAATTGGCAGCGTTGGGTTCCACGCCGCTGGTCAACAGTGTGAGTTTAAAAGAACTTCTGCGCCGTCCGGAGTTGTCCTATGAGGCACTTGCCGTCTTTGATCCCGAGCGCCAAACGCTGCGCAGAGATATTGCAGACGAGGTAGCCATTATGACTAAGTACGAAGGCTATATAGCTAAGCAGCAGCAACAAATCCACCAATTTAAAAAGATGGAGAATAAAGCCTTAGATAGAAATCTTGATTACAGCAGCATCTCCGGATTGCGGCTTGAAGCCGTGGAAAAGTTATCTCGCATCAAACCAGAATCTATTGGGCAGGCCTCCCGAATCACAGGGGTTTCCCCGGCGGATATCAATGTGCTGTTAATTCATTTAGAAATGAGACGACGCCATGCTAAAAACTAAAATGGAAACCTTTGGACTGAACACTGACAGGATCGATGATTTACTCGCCTTTAAAGAGATGGTTTTGAGAACCAATGAGACGATGAATCTCACTGCTATTACTGACAGCGACGAAGTGGATGTCAAACATTTTTTAGATTCCCTTTCTCTATTTCGCACGGGCTACTTGCGGCCGGGCACGACACTTCTCGATGTCGGAACAGGAGCGGGATTTCCTGGCATGGCACTTAAAATCTATGAGCCACAGCTTCGTATTACATTGATGGATTCACTGAACAAGCGCATTCGATTTTTAAATGAGGTCATTGATACATTGCATTTAACCGATATCAAAGCTGTACATGGGCGCGCCGAAGAATGTGCAAAACAGAATATGCGAGAAACTTTTGATGTGGTGACGTCGCGGGCGGTGGCTAATATGCGTACCCTATTGGAGTATGACCTTCCGTTTGTGAAGGTGGGCGGTGTTCTTATTGCTATGAAGGGTCCTGAAGCTGAAGATGAGTTAAACGCATCTCAAAAAGCGTTGACCACCCTTGGCGGTAAAGTGCTTGAAATACTGTCTGTGGAACTTCCAGAGGATCTCCATCACACATTGGTGATTATAAAAAAAATAGCGCCTACGCCGGACAAATATCCAAGGGCAGGAGGCAAACCGCGGTCCAATCCGCTTTAAGATGATTAAAATGCTCCACGTGGAGCGTTTTTCTTTGCCCTGCTATTTCAAAAAAAGTAAGCTTTTTATTGCAAGTAATTTTATAGCTTATATAATAGATATAGAAGATGCTCCACGTGGAGCGGGAGGTAATATGGCAAAAGTCATCAATATATTTAATCAAAAAGGCGGTGTCGGTAAGACGACCACTACCATTAATTTAGGGGCCGCCCTGGCTAAAAAAAAGCAACATGTTCTTATTGTGGATATTGATCCCCAAGCCAACGCCACATCAGGTTTGAGTATAGAAGACAGATCATCGAACATTTATGATTTGTTAGAATCTAATCGCGTGACTATTCAGCACACCTCTACTCCGGGACTGGATGTCATTCCATCGGATGGCGAACTTGCCGGCGCTGAAATTGCTATTTCAGAGAAAGAAAATTGGCAATATTTGCTGAAGACTGCTTTGGCACCGATTAAAGATGACTATAACTTTATTCTTATTGATGCGCCGCCGTCATTAGGCGTGCTTTCGATGCTGGCTCTAGTGGCATCGGATAGTCTGCTTATTCCGGTGCAGAGTGAATACTATGCTTTGGAAGGTGTGGGCAATCTGATGAATACCATTGCCATGGTAAAAGAAAATTTTAATGAAGATTTGGATGTTGAAGGCGTGGTGCTGACCATGTACGACGGCCGTACGAAATTAGCTTCCGGAGTTAAAGATGAAATCACCAAATATTTCGGCGATGCGGTCTATCAGACGACTATTCCCCGAAATATTCGTCTTGCTGAAGCGCCAAGTTACGGGATGCATATTTTTGACTATGATAATTTGTCTAAAGGGGCATGGAGCTATCGGAGGCTGTGCAAGGAATTTTTGAAAAAGCAGGTGAAAGCATGAAAAAAGGCGGATTGGGACGTGGATTAAATCACTTTCTCAAAGACTCGAACGAAGTTGATAAGATCATTCATGGTGATGAGTATGCAAGCCTCGGAGAAACTGTTGCCATAGCGGATATTGTTCCCAACCCTTCTCAGGCCAGAAAACACTTTGATGACAAGGCATTAAGAGAATTGTCGGAGTCCATAAAAGAACACGGTATTATTTCTCCTTTGATTTTAAGATCAGAAGGAGACGGTTATGAAATCATTGCGGGCGAACGGCGATTTCGTGCAGCTCAAATGGCCGGATTAACTCATGTACCGGCTCTCATCAAAGACTTGACTGAAGAAGAGGCTGATAAAATTTCTCTTATTGAAAACATTCAGCGTGTGGATTTAAATCCTGTGGAAGAAGCTATGGGCTATAAATCTGTGATGGCCGCCTATAGCCTGACTCAGGAAGAGCTGGCCAAAGCTCTGGGCAAGAGCCGTCAATACATTGGAAATACCGTCCGCCTGTTAAAATTGCCTGAAGAAATTTTGGACTACTTACAGGAAGGGAGATTGTCGGTGTCTCACGGCAAACTCCTCCTTGGTATTAAGGATGCAAAAAAACAACTCACTGAGGCGCGACGCATTGTCAAACTGGGCAGTACCGTTCATGAAACGGAGCAGACACTGCCTCACAAAAAAAATCTGAATATCTTTTTGGAAGATGCACGCTCTTCTTTGGAAGAGGTGCTTGGGACTAAAGTTGATTTTAAAGGACAAGGAAAACATCGAAAAATTGTTATCGAATATTATTCCGATGAAGATTTAGATCGCATTTTGTGCACTATTGTCGGGAGTGACAGTCATGCGTGAATTTAATGTCTACCTGGTGAATGCTTTTACCACATCGCCATTTAATGGCAATACCACCGGCGTGGTCATCGGATCGGAGTCCCTGGAGACAACGACTATGCAAGCCATTGCACGGGATTTAAATTTGTCTGAAACGGTATTTATTGATCGATTGGACGTAGGTGTCTATACAACGCGATTTTTTACTCCAACGACAGAGATCGACCTTTGCGGTCATGCCACCATCGCCACTTTTTTCGCTCTTTGTCAACACCAGTACATCTTACCTATTGAACGAGGTATAAAAAAAGTAGTACAGCACACTAAGTGTGGCAAAGTTTATGTCGATCTGGAATATGATCACTTCGAGATTCAAAATGTATATATGCATTTGCAGGTCGCTGAAGAGCCTTTGTCCGTATCGGAAGAGCTGATTGCAGACGCCTTGGGTCTTCCAATTGCCGCTATCGGCTTGGATGAAGACGTCCTGCCGACAAAGATAAAAACCGGGCTTAAAGATATTGTAGTGCCGATAAAGGAACTTCACTATTTACAAACTTTAAACCCAAATTTTGAGAAAATAAAACAACTCACAGCTATTGAAGATACTGTGAGTCTGGAAGTTTTTGCACAGATTTCGGATAAGGATATTGTACAACGTACGTTCAGTCCGTCCATCGGAGTTAACGAAGAAGCGGGTTCCGCGACATCCACAGCGGCCACATTATATTACCTTCGGCATAATGCGGGATACAGTGTTGAAGAACTGCACTCTAAACAAGGCAGCGAACTCGCTCGTGAGTCAAACTTAAAAGCCTATTGTACGGATGAAGGCAGCGTTATGGTCGGCGGTAAAGCTTTTGTATTTATGGATGGTGTGCTCCATCTTTAGAGGAGAATTATGAGAAAGCAGAGAAGAAAAAATAATAAAAAAACAAGTCAAATCTTTATCATGACTTTTGTTGCGGCACTGCTGTTCTTTTCTTACAAGGTTCTTGCGGATCGAAACAAAGTCATCCATTTGGAGCTGAACAACACATCCTATGTGGAGTTATTGGCTTACAATGATGCTAAGATGACTACGGTCAACGAACGGAGCGCCTTACGCGATATCCTCCTCATGATTAACGAGCTCAGTGTAGCACCTGTGGATATTAATGTGGCGCCGGTGAGTGATAAATTTATCAACATCTACGATAAGGCTTTTCGACGCACAGCCATTGTAAAAGCAGGTTCACATCTGAAAGTTGGGGATAACTGGTATTTGATGGATGACGGCAGCGCTAAGCGATTTGATAAAATTTTTGAAGAATACAATAATTAAAAATGAGTTAAAACGTCTCCGCGTCCTGAGACGTTTTTTAAATGGGAACAAAAAATTATCCACAAAATGGCATAACTTTACCAAGTTGTGGATAATTTTATAAGGGAAAGAGAACGTATGTTTATTCGCAGTTCTCCAGGTCTTTTTATTGTTCTTCTTCAGGCGTTGCCACAAATGGCGGATTGCCGTCTCGCCCCGGCACACGTTTAAAGAGTCCGGTGACCATAAGGGCAATAGCACCGTCGCCGGTGACATTACATGCAGTTCCGAAGCTGTCTTGTAAAGCAAAGATGGAGAGCATGAGAGCTGTACCGGTATTGTCGAAGCCAAGCACTGAAGTAATAAGACCCAGGGAGGCGACTACAGTACCGCCGGGAACGCCGGGAGCTGCAATGGCGAAAATTCCCAAGAGGAGAATAAACGTCAGCATCGTGGAGAAATCCGGAATTTTGCCATAAAGTATTTGTGATACCGTCATGACAAAAAAGACTTCTGTAAGGACTGAACCGCAGAGGTGGGTATTAGAACAAAGCGGAATGGCAAAGTCCCGAATTTGAGGGTCCAGGGTTTTAGATTTACGTGCGCATCGTAAAGCCACACTTAGGGTTGCCGCAGATGACATGGTACCCACAGCGGTAAAATAAGCCGGAGCATAGTGTTTAAAGACTTCTTTAGGATTGGTTTTGGAGAAGATACCTCCAAGGGTGTAAAGCAAGGTCATCCAAATAAAGTGGCCTACAATAACAATAAGGATAATCTTAAAGAATATCGGCAATTGATAGAGAATGCCGCCTTCATAAGCAAGGCCTGCAAAAGTTGTTGCAATGTAGAAAGGCAAAATCGTGATGACGACTTTGTTGACAATGGCAAGGACGATACGGTTGAATTCATCCATAATGTGTTCCCAGGTTTCCGAACCGGTCCAGATAACGGCAAGGCCGATGAGCACGGCAGTGATCAGCGCGGTCATAACCGGCATAATAGGATCGATGCTTAGTGCAAAGATAGATTCAGGAATTTCTCGGGTGCCGGCCACATCGGAATTAATATTTAAGAACGGAATGATAATCGTTCCTGCAATATAACTCATGGTGGCAGCGCCAACGGAAGATATGTAGCAGATGGCCAGGGTCACTGAAAGAATTTTTCCGGCATTATTTTTCAAACTGATAATAGCAGGGGTAATAAAGCCTAAGATAATCAGGGGTACAATGTAGCCGATGAAATCTCCCAGAATGGTTTTAATGTTCATGATAAATACGATAGCTCGCTCAGGTACGATTAAGCCGACAACAATCCCTACGAGGATACCAAGAATCAGCCTAAAGACCAGAGAGTTAAAAAATGTGGTACGTTTCATAAATCCTCCTTTTGAATTTTATTTCATTTTAACTTTACACCAATTTTGAAAGAAAAAAAAGAAGGAGTTTCACACTTGAACTTAACTGGTTTCGAAGGTTGAATTTTATGAGTAAGTCGCCGGGGTTTGGGGCATAAATAGTTCGGCACGAGTATAATGTCTTATGTGATAGGTCAGATATGGCCTTTTTAGAAACTCGTTACGTTATACTACGTCCAATACAACCTCCTTTGAGTGATCAGAAGGAGGTCTTATGACGGTTGACACTTACGGTACTGTGATATGCTTATGCATCTCAGTCATATCTTTTCTCGTGCGGTCACGGCACGAAGGCATTCATGTAGGAGGAACTATGCGTCTTATTGTAAAAATTTTTGTCAGTGCGCTGAGTATAGGCATTGCTGCAGCACTGAGTCCCATGCAGGTATCCAACTTCTCTGCAGCTATTGTTGCTGCCGTGGTGATGGGTCTGATCAATTGGGGTATTGAAAATTTCACCACCGTGAAAAGTTCGTCGTTAGGTCGAGGCTTGTCAGGGTTTCTTATCGGCGCACTGGTTATTTTTATAACCGGTCAGTTGGTGGATGGTTTCCATGCCGGTATTTTCGGTGCTCTTATCGGAGCTTTTGTATTGGGTATTGTGAGTGCCGTTATTCCGGGAGAGAAAACCTATTAATAAAAAGACAGTTAAGGTCTGCGCTTTAACTGTCTTTTTTGTATCACAAATTGAGGGAGTATATAAATAATAAAAGTGAAATAATATGAATTTTGTTTTATCACAAAAAAATTTATAATAAGCCTACTATGTACTTGAACTTTAGGATAACGTATTGAGTGCAAATAGTTGTCATGAGATGTGAAGGAAGCTAAAATAAAAACGATTTCAAAAATTAATAAGTCGGGTCTTTTTTATTTATGGTTATTGTTTGCATATTTGCAATTAAAGCAAATGTATATGCTGAAGATTTTGACATGGAAGTATTGTCCAAAGAAGAGTTTAGTCAATGAATTGGAAGAACTGTTAGTGATATAGAGTGGAATAGCATTACTCGAAATGGAGCGGTTGGTATCATTGGAGCTGTAAGTTCTTCAGCGGATTTGATATTTCAAGAAAAGACTTTAAGAGCTATTAATCAAATCAGAATTCAATCTTATGCGACTTTTGATAAAGCAGATTGGTCTGTTATGGTCTATACGTCACTGTATTCTCCAGATTTTTTGATAATCCTCAATTTACCATGATGACAGGAACTGTAACAACTACAGGTCATGGGTTACTTACAGTTGACAGTATTAACAAGGTTCAAAGTCCGGCCAAAACGATATCGTCAGTGAATACTTTGCAAAACAGTCAATATGTTCAAGGCAAAAGCTATATTGTTCAAGTAGGAGGTGTGGGCTATGGGAACAATGTTATCGGCGCACAAGGCGTCTTTAATCAATCTTATAGCATTGTTATTCCATAAAATTAAAATATGAAAATGTCGAGAATAAAAAAGTTCTGGTTTTGTTTGTGCTTGCGGTTGCTGTCATCGTTATCGTCAAGATCACATCAGCACTGCCGGAAGCAACATTCCAAGGCTTAACAAAAACACAAATGGGAGCACGATTTAACAGAAAGATATCAGATGAAGAATGGGAAATGATGACGCAAAGCGGTCCTGTCATTGGTGGCAGTGACAGCGGTACGGCTATTCAAACGGAGTCACACTAACATCTGATCTTTACGTCAGGAAAAGGGGTGTGTCGGATATGACCCACCCTTTTTCTGCAGACAGCTTTTCCATAGTGTCTATAGAAAGACCAAGGCAGTGTGCACGAAAGACTCAAGCTATGTATGGCGATGTTAAAAGTCTTCTTATCGCAACGTCGTTTTAGGGGTAGTTGTGCTCACGAGATCAAAACGCTAAGCCATTAAAAAAAGACCGACGAGATATCGGTCTTATTCGTCCTATTATACCTCACCATAGAGGTGTGCCATCAAAAAAGCATCTTTCATGGAAGCGTTCAGGGTGACGCCCAAGGCTCGGAAGCTGTCGTCCAAGGCCTCGAAGAGGGACAGGAAGTTGTCATAACTGATGTTCTCTCCCATGTGTCCGATGCGAAAAAGATCGTCACTAAAAGAGCTTACGCCTTTAGAGATGGCAATGCCTCGCTCGCGCATTGTCTGAAGAAGTGCTTCAGCAGGGATACCGTCCGGCATTTTAACTGCGGTCACGGTATTGGAGAAGCTGTCTTTGGCATAGAGCTTTAGGCCTGCGTTAGTCACGATGCGCCGTGTGAGTTCGCTGTAAGTGCGATGAAGTGTGACAGCGTCTTTCGCCATGAGATTGTCCAGTGCCGCATCCATGGCATAGATTAGATTTTCGTTCATCGTGTAAGGGAACGGTGCGCCGTTGAAGTCGTAATGGTTTTTAAAGTTGAGATAGTAGGATAGTATGGGCGTGCGTCGTGATGCTATTGCGCGTTTCGCATCCTCTGAGAGTGTGACAAGACTCAGACCGACAGGCGCCGAGAGGACTTTTTGAGAGCCTCCAAGCATGACATCTACGCCGGTTTCATCAAAGTGAATGTCTTCACCGCCCATAGAGGAGACGCAGTCCGTAATGACAAGGATGCCGTAACGTTTTAAGAGTTGGGAGATGCCTACAAGGTCGTTGGTAACACCGGTTGGGGTCTCACAGTGGACAAAGGTAGCTACTTTAAAGTCATGGTCTTGTTCCAAAAAGACATGTAATGTTTCGATATCAATGCCTTTGTCATACTCAAAGTTCAGTACGTGAGCTTTACCGCCACAGTGCTTCACATATTCTGCAAAGCCGCCGCCGAAAAAGCCGTTACTGAGTACGAGCACCCGATCCTCGGGTTCCACGAGGGAGAAAATCGCAGCTTCAAGGCCCATAATGCCTTCTCCCAACATGAAAAACGAGGTGGCCGTTGTATGTAAAAGTGCCGATAGTTTTGCTTCCACCCGTCGTTGGTACGGAGCATAAGTGGGGTCAAGGTCCGGATTGGTTTTGGAGACGCTGAGTTGTTCTCGGACGTTGTTTGCCATAGTTGTTGGTCCTGCACAGAGTATTTTCATTGAATCACCTCACTCCTATTATAGTATGAAGGGGATCTGTGTTAAGAGATATTTCTAAAATCGTAATAGAAATGTAAGATGCACAGAGTTGACGGCGTGGTGACGGGAAGCCTATAATGAGCTCAGGAGGTGGGAGTATGTATATCAAAGTGGAAGTTATCGTCCCGGAAGACAGCGTAGTCGGCGTGGTCAACGCCCTCAACGAAACGGATATTTTAAACCAGGGGAACTATGATTACGTCTTTCAAACTTCCCGAGTGCGAGGTCATTTTCGTCCCATTGAAGGCGCCAACCCCACGGTAGGTGAAATCGGCGTGGTGAGTGATGTGGATGAAGTGAAAATAGAGTTTCGCATCCGTGAGACGGACCTTGAGCGCACGGATCGTCTTCTGAGAAAGATTCATCCCTATGAAGAACCGGTGATCAATTATATAGCATTAATGACAAAATCCTAAAGCTCGCTGCTTTAGGATTTTTGTTAGACATGTATTTTATTCAGAGAAGACTTTGTTGGAGAGCCAGCCTTCTAAGATTTCACCCTCGGTAGTTTCCACGACAACTTCACACCAGATCCGTTCAATACCTTCGATTTTAGTGCTTTTGATGTAAATATTGGTGCCTTTGTCCACTTCATCCAGAACTGCGGCGTCAATGGAAGGACTGATACGAAGGTTGGCTTTTTGTGCCTGGACGACCTGGTAGGTGTAGAGCAAGTTTTTAGCGGTGCGGCTCATATCAGCTCGTGTTGTTTCATAGCTTGCGGCTTCGTTGCCGTCAGGAGATTGGGCGTCACCGGTGGTGGCATGGCTTTCAATGGTATCTAACAGGGCGGTAGCCTTGGCAGACTCCGGTAGCACATCGAGTAAAGCGTTTAATAAGGTTTTCGCCTCATCCATATTCTCTGCGGCCACAGCGTCTTGAGCCATTGCCACGATCTCATTTTCCGCTTGAGAGATAAGGGTCTGAGAGGTTTTAAAATGGACGTCCTGCTCCATGACATTTTTAAATGCATTTAAGGCTACTAAATATTCTTTGCTCTCTAAGGCGGTGCGTCCGGCTTCGAAAGCTTGCTCCGACTGAATCAAACGCGTCGCTGTCTGAACTAGAGGCTTTCGGTCGGCACCCTCGGAAGACGGAAGGGTTTCCAACAGGTCCAGAGCTTCTTGATAGTTGCCTTCTTTAATAAGAGTCTCTGCATGGTCGAGACCGCTTTGACGGAAATGACCTTTCATTGCGGTTAAACCTATAACGGCAATCACCAGAGCTGTCGCGCAGATCAGCGTCGACTTCAGCCACGGAAATTTTTTGGATTTTGACGGCAAGGTTTCGTTGACGCGTACTTGAGCCAAGTGATCTGAGGTGGGGGCACGTTTTGAAGCGTAAGAGGCAGTGAGGTGTTTTTCCAGAGCTTCCTTCCCCTCTTTTGAATAGTTGACTGTCTGAGAAAGGACGGAGAGGAGTTTTTGGTTGATAAGAGGTTCGGTAAGATTATTCAGGATAAAGTATTTATTTCTCTCGCAAAAGCGACAAGTTTCCACGCCTTTGTCATTGACTGTGCCGCAGACGCACTTCCAGTGCTCACCTAAGTTGCGGCCGTATTGAATGATGTCGGGACCCAAGAGTTTGTTGATTTTAATTTGCTTTGAGGGCATAATGAGATCCAGTTCATAGGTGATGGCTAACGTCGGATCGGTAGTATGCACTTTGCCGGCATCGTCGCTGTACTCTTTGAGAGCAACGGTGATGGCGCGAGCGTCGTTAAAACGTTTGTCAATGGTAATTGGCGGGATATAATAGACGGTTTTTGGCGTGATGCCGGAAGTTTTCACTGTGTAAACGAAGGCCGTGCCATCAAAGAGGGCGACGCTGTTTTCATTAAAGTATGTGACGGCGAACACCACATTCATGATGGGTTTTGTGCCAAGGTTCACGACATCCATTGCAATGCTTAAATCTCGAGTGAGCTCGGCGCGTATAATCTGTAAATCACCGTCGGGCTGCAGGGTCACATGGGATGGCAGTGTAGTAAAAGTAACGTGTTCCATAAAAACCTCCTCGTGTCCATTATAATCAAAGGGGTAGTCCGGAGCAATCCTGAGGGTATAAAGAACGTATGGGAAACTTTATCACGATTTCAGATGAACAAATTTATTATAACGATGTGGGAGCCGGACCGGTTTTAGTTCTGATCCACGGCAATTTCTCATCCTCCGTGTTTTTCACGGAGCTCATCGACCGGCTCAAAGGGACCTATCGCATTATTGCACCGGATCTTCGAGGGTTTGGAGAGAGCAGTTGTCATCATCCCATCACCCACATGGCGGATTTTGCGGCGGATCTTAAAGCGATGTTAAACTACCTTCAAGTGCAGCCTGTGGCAGTCCTTGGATGGTCTTTGGGCGGTGTGGTAGCCATGGAACTGAGTGTACAAATGGGTATTGAGAGCACGATCCTTCTGAGTGCACCTTTTGTCGGGTCTATTGATGACATGGGCTTGTATGAGGGGACCTATCGCCTTTTTCAGTTTACTCAGGCCGTGGGAGGCTTGTATTTTAACCCTTTCGGCGTCATGGATTTCAAACGCATGGCCGTGGACAATACTCTTGCGACTCTGGTCTATGGCAAGCGTCCTGAAGCAGCCATCTATCAACGGAACTTGGAGAGCGCCCTACAGGTGCGGGGCATGGACAGCATTTTAGATGCACTGCGAACGTATCGGTATAGCGGAAGACGGGACGGTCGTGTGCTCATCCTTCATGGTGATGAGGATCATGTCATTCACATCACTGAAGCTCAAAAAAACCATCACTTCTTTACCAATTCTAAGTTGGTGGTCTTTCATCACGGGGCACATGCACTGATGATTGATGACGAAGACGGTATTTACAAAATGCTTATCGAGTTTTTAAAAAAAGCGGATATGTGACGGATAAGGGCTGCATTTTGCTCTGCATGTAGCACACAGAAGCGGAAGTGGTAAGGCGTGAGGCCTTTAAAATCGGCACAGTCTCGAATGACCACGGCATTTTGTAATAAAGCGTCCCGCAGGTCTTTGGCGGTACGTTCGTTTTCGATTTTACAGAGAATGAAATTGCCGAACGAGGGATAGCAGGTGAGCTGTGTTATGTCGGCAAGATTTTTAAGCGCCAGTGTGCGCTCTTTTTTTATGTGTGCATACACGGCGTCGTGATAAGCGGTGTCAGCGAACATATGGGTCGCTAAAAAAGCGGCATAGATGTTGATATTCCACAGCATGGTCGCACTATCCAGAGCATGATATAGTTCAGTGTTTGCCGTCAGACCGTAACCCAGACGAATGCCCGGTGTCGCAAAAAACTTGGAGGTGGAGCGGGTAATAAAGAGGTTGTCGTAGCGAGCCAACAGAGGGATGGCTGAAGTGGTGTTGACATCGGTGAATTCAATGTAGGTTTCATCAATCAGGACGTGACAGCCGGTTTGCAGGAGGGCTTCCAGAGCTGTAGGACTTACCAGTGTACCTGTGGGGTTATTAGGATTGGCAAAGATGACGGTGTCGATGGATTCCTGCGTTACAAAGGTGAGAAAGTCATCCATGTTGAGGGCATAGTGTTCCTCTTCGTGTAAAAAGTACCGGTGTACCGTGGCGCCTGCCATGGTGAGTTCCCGCGCGTATTCCGAGTAGCAAGGCTCGAGAATAGCGCCGTGTTTCGGATGCAGCGCCTGAATGTAACTGTGAAAGAGTTCGGTGGTCCCTGCGCCGAGCAGAACGGGGCCGCTGTAATGGCTATACTTTCGAATGGCAGCTTTTAAATCGGTGTACTCCGGATCCGGATAGGTCGTGCAAAGATTAAGGTTGTCTCTCAGTGCACTCAAGGCTTTAGGGCTGGGCCCCAAGGGGTTGATGTTGGAAGAAAAATCCAGGATCTGATCCTCACTAAAGCCGTAATGTCGTGCCAGTTCAAAAATATTGGCGCCGTGTTGTTGTTTCATCATTCACCTCGTAAATCATAGTGTGTTTATTATAGCAAGAAAGAAAGACTTTAGCATTAAGGGAGAAATCGCTTTCTCTCTATGAAGGAAATAAGGTATAATGGTACGTAAACAAAGCAAGGGGTGGTGGCAAATGAACATTTTTTTAAACGATTATAACGATATTGGACACAAGGCAGTTTTGGAAAAACTTCAAACCATTGAGAAGTGCGGACATTACGGCTACGGCTATGACATCTATACGGCTCAGGCGAAAGCACTCATTCGTAAAGAAGTGGACGATGAGTCTGTGGCAGTTGAATTCGTCAGCGGCGGCACGATGGCAAACATCATTGCCTTGACCTCGAGCCTGAGAGGTTATGAGGGGATCATTGCAGCTCGAACAGGACATATTAACGCCCATGAAGCCGGTTCCATTGAAGCGACGGCCCATAAAATCGAAGGTATTGATACGGAGGACGGCAAGCTTACAGCGGCGCTGCTGGAGAAAAAAATTGCGGAGCTCACCGAAGAGCATCATATTGTACCGCGTGTGGTTTATATTTCTCAGACGACAGAGCTGGGGACGGTCTATCAGCTTCAGGAACTGGAACGCCTTTATGATGTGACGACGAAAGCCGGACTCTATCTGTTTATAGACGGTGCACGCATGGCGGCAGGTCTTGCGGCAAGCAATGTGGGTATAGGTGACTTGCCGAGGGTCTGTGATATGTTCACCTTAGGCGGTACGAAAAACGGTGCACTCTTCGGTGAAGCGGTTGTGGTAAAAGAAGAGCGTCTCAAAGCAGGCCTACGTCACTATATGAAACAGCGCGGAGCTGTCATGGCCAAGGGCTTTCTCCTTGGTGCGCAGTTCGAGGCGCTTTTTGACAATGGACTCTATTACGAGTTGGGACGGCGGGCGCACCAAGCTGCGATGGATCTCGCGAAAGCGATCCAAAACAGGGTAACTTTTTATATGCCGCCGGTATCCAATCAAATTTTTATTCGATATCCGGCAGATAAAATCGATGCGCTGAAAGTCAACAACCTGTTTGAAGTCATGCCGCTTAATGAGACAGAACGTGTCCTACGTTTTGTTACCACTTATCGCACCAAGCCGGAGGAAATTGAGAGTCTGGCAAGGGATTTGCAGGCATAAAAAAAGAAGCCGAAGCTTCTTTATAGTGATTCTGTGGATGTGCGGACTCCTTCGTCGAAAAAATGAAGGAGTCTTTTTTTTACCTCTTCCCGTCCGTCTTCGTTCAAGACTTCGTGACGCATATGTGCCATTAAGACCATCTCGGCGGTGACACCGGCCTTTAGGTAGTTATCATAGACGTGTTTTACGGCATCGTTCGCGTTTAACGGATCGTCAGCCCCCGAAATGAGAAGGAGCTCCGAGCCTTTTGTCTGCGTGTAGCACTGCGGCTTTGCAATGGCATCGAGGAGCTTGCCTAAAAAGATGTAGCCGCTTGGCGCAAAAGCTTGTGCGTTTAAAGGATCAGCATAGTAAGCTTTGACATTTGCTTCATTATAGGAAAGCCAACTGCCCTCATCGGCATGCGTGATGAGGTTACCTGTGGTGAGTTTTTGCAAAAAGGCGCTTCGGTGGCTGCTGCCGTGCAGACGACCATCCATGCGTGCCAAGAAGACCAACAGGGAGGCCAGAGACGATGGCGTGTTGCCTGTCCCCATAATCACGGCCCGATCCACCTTGGTCATGGACAGATAGTAACGCAGGATAAAAGACCCCATGGAGTGACCGAGGAAGTACACCGGCACGTCCAGAGCTCGAAGGCGGTTGTGCAGTGTGCGAATGTCCTTTAACACATAGGTCACGGTATCCCCGCGTCCGAAGTCGCCTAAATGGGCCTTGTCCCGTGCCGTGTGGCCGTGGCCCAGGTGATCCTCCCCTGCCACATAAACGCCGTGCTTATTTAAAAATTTTGCCAAGTCATGGTAACGGCCGATGTGCTCTTGCATACCGTGAATGATTTGTACGCAGTATCGAGGGTGTTCAACCGGCCACAGAATACCGTGGACGGTGTCTTCCCCGTTGCTGGAAGGATAGTAAATGTGTTCCATCATAAATTGTCTCTGAGGCGGTGTAGCAGCGCCGGATTATTAAAGTCATAGACTAGTGGGGTTACGGTGGCATAGCCGGATTGGAGCAGATAGCGATCCGTGCCTTTTTCATAGGTCTGCGTGTCTCGCCGCATCAGGTGAATGTTGAAGCCGTCACCTTGAGGTTCGGCATCAAAGTGATCTTGAATTACACCGCCTAGTTTCGCCGCACGGATGCCGGAGAGCTTTTCATATTCCATGGAAGGGACATTGATATTTACCACCTGTACCGGCTCCAACGTGTCCTTGATTTTGTCAAAGACTTCCAGGGCCACACGGGCCGAGGTGTCGTAGTGCATATGGGTTTTCTTGAATTCGGTGGACACGGCAATGGCGTTGATGTTGAAAAGATTGGCTTCTACAGCGGCGGACACCGTGCCGGAGTAGAGCACGTCCATGCCGGCGTTGTAGCCGTTGTTGCAACCGGAAAAACAAAAGTCGAATTTGCGGTTTAAAATATTGACTGCGGCGCGGACACAGTCTGCCGGCGTGCCGGAAACGGAATAGGCCATGACGTCCAACCCTTCAATGGTCACGGGACTGACTTTGAGTGCTTCAAGAAATGTAATGGAGTGGCTCATGCCTGAATTTTCTTGATGAGGCGCCATCACGGTGACATTGTGGCCGGCGTCATGGAGTGCTTTGGCCAAGGCTTTAAGTCCCGGCGCGAAGTAACCGTCGTCGTTGGTGACTAAAATATTCATCCTTTACCTCCCCAGGTGGTGGAATTTTACGCTGTCTCTCGGGGAGACTTCCACAGTGTAGTCCACCCCGTCGTGAAGAGATGCGCGTAACAGATGGTTGCGAACAGTATCTATGGCCAAGGTGTCGGTGTTGTTATCTTTAGACAAGTGGGACAACATGACGATCTCACCTTGACGAGTAAGGAGTTGTTCAAGCACCTTGGCAGCGCTATCGTTGGATAAGTGACCGTGGGTTGAAGCAATGCGGGTTTTTAGAGACCAAGGATAAGACCCCTGCATCAACATATCCAGATCATGATTGGCTTCCAGATAGTAGAGTTTGGATCCCGCCATGTGCTGCAGGTGCTCGGTGCTAAGGTGACCGGTGTCGGTGGCCACGCTCACTTTGACATCACCGTCAATGACAAACATGGAGCCGTTGGTGCAATCGTGAAAAGAGCGCATGGGCAGAATGTGAAGATCTTTAAAGTCAAACCCTTTACCATTTTCAAAAGCATAAACCTGGTGGTGTGCAATCGGTTTGGTGATAGGCTCCATACTCATAATTGTTTCCATCGTGGCAAAGACTTTCAACCCGTATTTTTTGGCGAGTACACCGACGCCTTTCGCATGGTCAACGTGCTCATGGGAGACAAAAATGGCGTCAATATCGCGAATGTCCTGACCGATCTCCTGAAGCAAGGCTGTGATCTTCTTGCCCGAGTGACCGGCATCGATAAGAATCTTGGTATCTTTATATTCAATGAATTGGCAGTTCCCGGAGGAACCGCTGGATAGAGAACAGAATTGCATAAAACCTCCGAATTTCATTGTACCATAAAGAAAAGTTTCCCACTGTTTAAATTTACAATTTTGGGGTATCATGGTAACACAGTAAATTAAGAGGTGATTCCAATGACATCACAGCAACTCATCGCATATCGGCTTTGCAATGACGCCACGATTTGAAAACTGAGGTTTTACGTAGCAGGCGTACTGACAGCGTCAGGCAACTATTATGCGATGCTACAATCACATAGTCTCAACATGACAAGCTCGGCACGTGCCGAGCTTGTTTTATGCTATCTGCGTGATATGCCCTAAGATGGGTAACTGATCTCAGGCGGGATCATGCAACAACGCGGCAATGTTCATCGGTGTCTGTAGAGGTCTGAGCATTATCTTATCTCAAAGCTGCTGTTCGCCACGGCCGGGAAAACTATGGGAGACTCGAATATTACAGATATATTAAAAATTTTAATCGGGGTTTAAGAGCATTGAGATTGTGATATAATGCAATTGTATATATTTTGCGAAAGCGAGATGTTTACAAGATTTCTAAAGGAGGATACTTATGAAAAAGAAATTAACAGCACTTCTTGTGATGATGATGTGTGTGTTCACCTTAGTTGGGTGTAGTACCAACATGGCTGCGTACACTGCAAAGACACAAGATGTTGCTAAATGGGCCGGTACTAAAGTAGAAGGCACCATGGAAGCAAAAGTCTCTGTTAAAGATGACAATGGCGAAACCATCGATATGACCATCCCTTACACAATCAAAGGTGTGAGTGAAGGTCAAGACAAAGTAGATATGAATGTTGTTGTGGACTTTACCGGTCTCAAAGCCCTTGCTAAGAGCGAGGCGGCTACCGATGAAGAACTTGCTATGATTCCTGACAAGTTTGATATGCATATGTTTGTAGACGGCGCCGATATTTATATTGCAAAGAGCTATTTTGACCTCTTTGAAAATTTAGGTATGAACGGTCTTAAAGATATTGAAGAAGACTACATTCTCATTAAGACCGACGACAGTGCCGCCGGCGTGGATGCCGATGTGGTTAACTACCTGAATTCTTCAGAATTTGAAGCAGACCTTCTTGCCATTATCGACAAGGCACTTAAAGGTTATGAAACCAAGTTGGATATGGTAGTGGATGGCAATACCTTCACCTTTGAAGCGACTTCCGATCAACTTATCGACGAAGGATTGAACTCTCTTGGCACCGTGGCTAAAAACTGGCCAACTGTAGTACCTGAGATTGAAAAAGTGCTTGGTAAAATTGTACCTGCTGAAGCTATGAAAGAGTTGAATCTTGCCACTGCCTTTGACGGTATGAATATCGATGATGTGAAAAAGAATGTTGAAGAAGTGAAAGCCAGCTTCACAGGCTCTAAAGTAAAATTTGTCACTACTTTTGAAGATGACAAGTACACTCAAGAGGGCACTTTTACAGTGAAATTTGATAATGAGTTTGCTATGGATCTTACTCAAAATTACGTTATGACGAAAGATGAGACAGCTAAAGTTGAACTGCCTACCAGTGTAAAAGCTATGACTATGAATGAACTTCTCGGTCTGCTTATGCCGGCAATGGATCCTGCAGAACCGGTATTCAGTGTTATGGTTAACGAAGAACCGGTTGTCTTTGCAGATCAACAACCTGTGTTGAAAGACAACCGTACTTTAGTACCGTTCCGCGGTATGCTGGAAGCTCTCGGTGCAGAAGTAACTTGGGACGAAGCCGCTCAAAAAGTTACCGCTGTTAAAGACGGTAAAGAAGTTGTGCTCACTATCGGTTCAACGGAAGCTATGGTAGACGGCAAGGCTGTTAGCCTGGATGTTGCTGCTGAAATTTCCAACGGTCGTACGTTAGTTCCACTTCGTTTTGTAGCTGAAAACCTCGGTTACGATGTCGCGTTCGACAACACAACACCGGGATTTTTCCTCATCACGGTGGCAACAGGCGATAAGGCTGTTGAGCCGGCAGCTGAAGCACCTGTAGATGCAGCTCAACCTGAAGCAGCTCCTGAAGCTCCAAAAGCTGAGGTCACTGACGCAACACCTGAAGCTCCAAAGGCTGACGCTACAGTGGAAGCTCCTGCAGAAGCAGCTCAACCTGAAGTGAAAGCTGACGCAACACCTGAAGAAGAGCCATCTTTCATTTTGTCTGATAACCCACTTTTAAAGTCCCTTCACTCACCTGAAGCAAAATAAAACACTTTAAAAGACACATTAGGAAAAGGAGAAGTCTTTCGGGGCTTCTCCTTTTTTACAAGGTAAACACCGATAACAGAGAAAGGATCTTATGATAGCACTTTATTTTTCCGGAACGGGCAATTCCAAATTTGTAGCAGAGACCATGGCAGATCACCTCGGGGGTGTGGCGTACAGCATTGAAGCGGCGATGGATTTTGATGCGCTGATGGTACAAACCGATACCATTCTTGTGAGCTATCCCGTCTATGCCTCCCGCGTACCGAAGATAATGCGCGATTTTGTCACAGCTCATCGCAATGGCTTTCGAAATAAAAAACTCATCATCCTCTGTACTCAAATGATGTACTCTGGAGACGGAGCTAAAGCTTTTTATCACTTGGTGGCGGACTGTAACGTGGATGTGCGTTATGCCGATCATATCAATATGCCGAACAATATCCCGAATATACCTATGGTGACGATCAAAGATAGCGAGTATCACCGCAAGCTGCGTCTTGCTGCGCGTAAACTCAAGACGATTGCAGATCGGATCCAAAAGGGACAGAAGTTTCTAAAAGGTTGGGGTGTGCTTGGATCGGCTTTGGGACGGGTACAGCGGCCGATACCGGACGCGCAGTATGACGCTAAACACGTCGACGCTTTTTTGGTGAGCGAGGATTGTATTCGCTGCGGCCTTTGTGTCAAGCACTGTCCGGCGAAGAATCTAAGCATGGAAGCAGAGGGTGTCACATCACACCACCGCTGCACGTTGTGTTTTCGCTGTGTGAATCTGTGTCCGGCGAAAGCCTGCACCGTCATGTTGCATAAACCGGTGAGACGGCAGTATCGTAAACTTTTACCCACAGTGATGAGCTCAAACGCCGGTAGTGACATACAAAAAGAGGACAGCTTATAAAGCTGTCCTCTTTTCATGTGACAGGTTATTTAGTTAGTTTCCGCATCCTGTTGGTTTAAGGCTTCGATTAAACCGTCGGCATCCAAGCCATGAACCATAGCTGCTTCCTGAATGGATTCCATTTGAGATGCCGGACACATCACACAACCCATGCCATAGCTCATCAACGTGCCTACTGCCTGAGGGCGTTCTCTCAAGAGATCGCCGATAATGGTATCTTTAGTTACTTTCATAAATCCTCCTTATTTGTCGTTATCGCATTTAACGCGCTGCTTCCGTATTAGGCGCCGTCACGTCGATAACGCTAAGTGCTTTAAACGTATCCCCTTCCATTACACCTAAGGTGAGCGTGAAAGGTTGGGTACTATCTATACCCAAAGTTGCATCATCTAATGCAGTTGACGGGAAAGTCATCACCGTATCGTTGCCGGACTGAGATACTTTAAGTTTGGGTGTGACAGACAGGTTGCCTCGATATTTAATGTGAAGCGGTGAGACGATCATTGCTCCGTCTTTCAAATAGGCATCAACAACCAGTTGATTGCCGTCATTTAAGACGCCGATGATGGAACTGTCCTGAATAAAATCATAGAAGTCGAAGGTTGTCCCATCGCCTATGGAAAATGTTTTGGTGTTTTGGTGTAAGGCAGATTCGAGATTGATAATCGTGACATCGGTTTTGGTGATGATAGGTTTTTTAGGTAGCGCTTCATCTTTTAACAGGACGGTATCACTCGCCTCGTCATAGCTTACCCAGAAACCTAAAGTACGGCCTAAGTCTCTCAAACGGAAGAAGTTGTTGCCGTCGATGAGATAGCCGGTGTACTTGGTTTTTTCTCCGTTAACCACAGCAAGCTGGGAGGACGGTACGATAGAGTCCGGATCATGAAGCGAATCGGAAGCATCTTGTCCACTTGGGGTATAGCTTGTTTCTGTGTCAATAAAAATCAGGTTGGCGTTGCTGTCAAAGGTCACATTAAAGTGCACGGACGTGTCTTTTAGGACCGCCGCCACGTCACGAAGTTTGAAATAGTTTTCACCGTCAATATTGTAGCCGCTGATTCGTACAGGGCTGCCGTCAAGGTGAACCGCCTGTTTTGAAACCTGTACGTCGGCGGCGTGGACACGAGATCCCAAAGCCAAAACCAGGAGTGCGCTTACCAGTAGTTTTTTCAAAATATCATCCTTTCTTTATAGCAGGAATTGCTTCTTATAGAAGTTATCATACCGAAGAATGGGAATTTTCTCAATACAATCAACTTTGGTCGCCGAGAAAAATTGCCGATCAAAGTGAGTGGTTTATATAAAAAGACTATCGGGATAAGGTTTTTAGAAAACCCAATTTAAACACTTTCCTTGGTTGTATAAGGGCATGTTATTTGTTATAATGAAACAAAGATGGGACATGTTCCATATAATGGAATTAGGAGGTGTAAGTATGTGGGAAGGTGGTATGTCTATCGGCCAAGCGGTGATATTTTCATTTACAGGCTTGTCCATAGTCTTCTTAGCACTGATATCAATTGCTTTATTTGTTAAACTGATCTCAACGATTGTAGCTAGCATTTCTAGCGGCGGGTCGCAAAAAAAAAATGAACAGCGCCCGGTAAAAGACACCAAAGCCGAAACCAAAGCGAATGATGCGGAGGAAGAGGCACGTATTCGTGCGGCGATTTTTGCAGCGATAGCCGAAGAGGAGTCCATGGACCCTGAGGTTTTGGCGGCACTTATCGGCGCTGTATCAAGAGAATTTAGACAACCTTTAGATGCATTTCAAATTGTATCCATTACAGAAAAATTTTAAGGAGGCTTATTAAAATGAAATATCAAGTAAAAGTAGACGGAAGAGTATATGAAGTAGAAGTAGAACGTGCCGGCGGATCATCTCGCCCAATGTCTATGGCAGATTTTGGTGCGCCTCAAGCACCGGCAGCACCTCAATATGTTGCACCGCAACCAGCTCCTCAATATGTGGCACCACAACCTGCACCAACGCCACAACCGGCTCCAGCACCTCAAGCAGCGCCACAACCAGCTCCGGCACCTGCCAAAGCACCAAGCGGTAACGGTGAAGCTGTAGAATCTCCAATGCCCGGCACTATTCTTCGCGTCAACGTTAAAGATGGCGACACTGTATCTGCCGGAGATGTCATCCTCATTCTTGAAGCGATGAAGATGGAAAATGAAATCGTAGCACCTGCAGACGGTACGGTAAGCCTGAATGTAAAACAAGGGGACACTGTTGATACCGACCAAGTTTTAGCTGAAATTAAGTAAAGCGGCCTGCAGCTTAATCTAAAAAAACAGGAGATAACACATTGAATTTCTTTTCGATAGTTTCAGGCATCTTGAGCGAGTCCGGCTTTGCAGGCTTGACTTGGCAAAACGGTGTAATGTTTCTAATATCCTTTATCCTTTTATATCTTGCGATTAAAAAGGAGTTTGAACCGCTCCTCTTGCTTCCTATCGCTTTCGGCATGATGCTTGCCAACTTACCGTTGGCAGGACTGATGGATGAAGCGGATGTGTGGTACAATTCCGGGGTTCTTAGAATCATCTACGGCGGCGTTAAGTCCAACCTCTTCCCTTGCCTGATCTTTATGGGCGTTGGAGCCATGACGGACTTCTCGCCACTGATCGCAAATCCTATTTCTCTGCTGCTCGGCGCAGCGGCTCAGTTCGGTATTTACATTGCCTTTACCATCGCTATCGCCCTTGGATTTACTCCGCAAGAAGCAGCATCCATTGGGATCATCGGCGGTGCTGACGGTCCAACGGCAATCTTTACCACCTCCCAATTGGCACCGCATCTTTTGGCGCCGATTGCCGTTGCGGCTTATTCCTACATGGCGTTGATTCCTATTATTCAGCCGCCAATTATGAAGGCGCTTACCACCAAAAAAGAACGTGAAACTAAAATGGTGGCACTTCGCAAAGTATCCAAAGCCGAAAAGGTCGTCTTCCCTGTTGTCGTCGTCCTCTTCACGGCACTGTTACTCCCGTCAGTAGCACCGCTCTTAGGTCTGTTGATGTTGGGTAACCTCTTTAAAGAATCTGGCGTCACGGCACGTCTTTCCGATACCGCTCAAAATGCATTGATGAACATTGTTACCATTATGCTGGGTGTCACCGTCGGCGCAACAGCCAATGGCGATTCATTCTTAAATATTCAAACCATTCAAATCATTGCACTTGGTCTTACAGCATTTGCCTGTGCGACAATGGGTGGGGTTCTTCTTGGTAAGGTTCTCTACTACGTCACCGGCGGCAAGATCAATCCGCTTATCGGTTCTGCAGGGGTATCTGCAGTACCAATGGCTGCACGAGTATCACAAGTTGAAGGTAGAAAATATAATCCTACCAACTTCTTACTCATGCATGCAATGGGTCCTAACGTTGCAGGGGTTATAGGCTCTGCAGTTGCAGCGGGATTATTCTTATTAGTATTTGGTTAAAACGCATGAGGGCCGATGAGGTCCTCATGTTATGTGTAAAAAAGGAGGAAACACATGAGTAAAATAATGAACATGAAAGACGCCATCAGCAAATTTGTCCACGATGGCGATGTCATCAGCTTCGGTGGTTTCACAACCAATAGAAAACCGTATGCTGCTGTATATGAGATCCTGCGTCAAGGTCAAAAGGATTTCATTGTTGAAGCCGGTCCTGCCGGTGGCGACTGGGACATGATGATCGGTGAAGGCCGCGTTACTGCTTACATCAACTGCTATACTGCAAACTCCGGTTATACTAACGTATCCCGTCGCTTCAGAAAAGCCATCGAACACGGCGACATCCTTTTTGAAGATTATTCCCAAGACGTTGAGATGATGCGTCTGCACGCAGCGTCCCTCGGGTTGTCATATTTGCCTGTCAAGTTGATGCTGGGCAGCGACGTCGCTGAAAAATGGGGTATTTCCGAAGAAGAACGTGCAAAACATGACAAACTTCCTAATAAGAAATATGAAGTAGTAGAAAATCCGTTTGCTCCGGGTGAAAAAGTTCTGGTCGCACCGGTACCAAAGATTGATACTGCGGTCATCCATGCGCAAATGGCATCTCCGGACGGCACCGTGCGTATTGTCGGACCTGAATTCCACGACATCGACATTGCCATTGCTGCAAAACATACTATTGTCACTGTAGAAGAAATCGTAAGTAATGAATATATTCGCAGAGAACCGACCAAAAATTCTATTCCGGGATTCTGTGTTGACGCCATTGTACACGCACCGTTCGGCGCGCACCCTGCACAATGCTACGACTTCTATGATTACGATCCGGACTTTTTCAAATACTACAACGTAGTATCTAAAGGCGACGACGACTTCAAAGGCTTTATGACCGAGTGGGTTTATGATATGGAAGATCATAACGCCTACTTAAACAAGCTCGGTGCAAGCCGTCTGTTGAATCTCAAAGTTGTTCCCGGCTACGGCTATGCCACAGATGTCCTTAAGAAAGATGATAAGGAGGCAAAATAATGGCACGTTACGATAACTATACCAACAAAGAAATGCAAGCTGTCACCATTGCAAGACAGATCGAAGATGGTCAAATTGTCATCGTCGGTACCGGTCTTCCTTTAATTGGTGCAGCTGTAGCAAAACAAAAATACGCTCCGAACTGTAATCTTATTGTGGAATCCGGTCTGATGGACTGCTCTCCGATCGAAGTACCACGTTCTGTCGGCGACAACCGTCTCGGTGCACAATGTGCTGTACAATGGACTAATGTTCGCTTTGTAGGCTTTGAATATAATGAATGGCTTTTCGATCGTCAACGCATGATCGCATTTATCGGCGGCGCTCAAATCGATCCGTTCGGTAACGTGAACTCTACCGTTATCGGCGATTACAATCACCCAACCACACGCTTTACCGGTTCAGGCGGTGCCAACGGGATTGCAACCTATGTCAATACAGTTATCATGATGCAACACGAAAAACGTCGTTTTATTGAAAAAGTTGACTATGTCACTTCTCCCGGCTGGATGGACGGCCCCGGCGGACGTGAACGCGCAGGTATCCCTGGCAATGTAGGTCCTAAAATGGTTGTTACAGACAAAGGTATTTTGAAGTTTGACGACGATACAAAGAGAATGTATCTGGCAGGTTACTATCCTTCTTCCAGCCCTGAAGACGTCCTTGAAAACACCGGCTTTGATATTGATGTATCCCGTGCTGTAGAACTGGAAGCACCTGAAGAAGATGTCATCCGTCTCATCCGTGAAGAGATTGACCCTGGTCAAGCCTTCATTAAAGTCCCAACTGAATGATTGTGAGGTTAACATGAGCAACTACTCTATGAATTCTTATTTTCTCAATATGCCTGTTGTCGGTAAGCCCCTCAAGGCTAACGACCAAGTGAACGTTGACGCTGTCAGAGAAGTTGAAGTTCAAATCCAAGAGGCTATTGAAACAAAATTAAAAACCGGTAAACCGGATGATAAAGTAAACGAACGCGGCGAATGGACTGCTTTGCAACGGATTGCAGAGCTGGTCGATGACGGCACCTGGTGTCCGCTCAATTCTCTCTACGATCCTGATGACAACGACACCGGATCTACCGGTATCGTCAAAGGTCTTGGCCGCATTGACGGTAAATGGGCTGTGATCATTGCATCCGACAACAAGAAGCTTGCAGGTGCATGGGTTCCAAATCAAGCTGAGAATTTGCTTCGCGGTTCCGACACGGCAAAACGCCTCGGTATTCCGTTGGTTTATGTACTCAACTGCTCCGGTGTTAAATTGGACGTACAAGAAGAAGTGTATCCGAACCGTCGCGGGGGCGGTACACCGTTCTACAGAAATGCCGAATTGAATCAACTGGGCGTTCCGGTCATCGTCGGCATCTATGGTACCAACCCTGCAGGGGGCGGCTATCACTCCATTTCTCCGACGATTCTTATTGCCCATAAAGGTGCGAACATGGCTGTCGGTGGCGCAGGTATCCTTGGCGGGATGAATCCAAAAGGCTATATCGACGAAGAAAGTGCTAACCAAATCGCCGATGCGACGACTAACGCAAAGAAAGTAGCCCCACCGGGATCCGTTGGTGTGCACTTTGCCGAAACCGGATTCTTCCGCGAAGTCTATGTTGAAGAACAAGGCGTTCTTGAAGGCATCAAGAAATATATGAGTATGTTGCCTGCTTACGATCCTGAATTCTTCCGTGTGGACGATCCTAAAAATCCACAATACGCTATTGACGAGCTCTATTCACTCGTGCCGATGAACCCTAAAAAAGTTTATGATATGTATGAAGTTATCGCCCGTCTGATTGACGGTTCCGAGTTCGCTGAATATAAGAAATCTTACGGACCTGAAATGATCACCGGGACTGCCAAGGTCGCCGGTCTTCCGGTAGGTATCGTGGCCAATGCACAAGGCTTTTTGATGAACTATCCTGAGTACAAGGAAAAGGCCATCGGTATCGGCGGTAAGCTCTATCGTCAAGGTCTGATCAAGATGAACGAATTTGTTACCCTCTGTGCACGTGATAAATTGCCTATCATTTGGATTCAAGATACTTCAGGTATCGACGTTGGGGACGATGCGGAACGGGCTGAACTGTTAGGTTTAGGTCAATCCCTTATCTACTCCATCCAACAATCCGACCTGCCACAAATGGAAATTACGCTGCGTAAAGGGACTGCAGCTGCTCATTATGTCCTCGGCGGCCCGCAAGGCAACGACACGAATGCCTTCTCTATCGGTACTGCGGCTACAGAAATTAATGTTATGAACGGTGAAACGGCCGCTGTTGCTATGTACTCCAGACGTCTTGCCAAAGACAAGAAAGCAGGCAAAGATCTTCAACCAACCATTGACAAGATGAATGAATTGATTGAAGATTACAACACGAAATCTCGTCCATTGTTCTGTGCTAAAACCGGTATGGTGGATGAAGTGGTTAACTTGAATGCACTTCGTAACTACATGATTGCATTCACTGAAGCAGTTTACCAAAATCCTTCAAAGATTTGCCCTGTACACCAAATGCTGCTGCCACGTGTAACTCGTGATTTCGATAACCTCTATAGAAAATAAATAGAATAAGACAGGTCTTGGCCTGTCTTTCTATATAGGCTTAAATTATTTTAATCAGCTGTATCCTGAATGTCGGTATTTTGACAGAACGAGCGGGTCGTTGTACAATGAAGGCGTACGGCTATCAAATAAATTTATATAGATATTAGGAAGGAAAAGAATGAGTCAATCCGTTTATACTATGGGTATTGATATTGGTTCCACAGCGACTAAAGGCGTCATTTTAAAAGACGGCTCGGAAATCGTGGGCAAAATTGTCATCGATGTGGGGGCAGGGACCAGCGGGCCTAAGCGTGCCGTGGAAGGCATATTGGAGCAGGCGGGTCTTGCTCGTGAGGATATTCAGTACGTCATGGCCACAGGCTACGGTCGTAATGCCCTGGAGATTGCAGATTTTCAAATGTCTGAGCTCTCCTGTCATGCCCGAGGCGCCTATTTCCTATTTCCCCATGTTCACACCATTATTGACATTGGTGGCCAGGATGCCAAAGCCTTGAAAATTGGGGATGGCGGCGTTTTAGACAACTTTGTCATGAATGATAAATGCGCAGCAGGTACCGGTCGTTTTCTGGATGTTATCGCCCATGTGCTGGAAGTGGATGTATCGGAATTGGAAGAACTGGATGCCAAGAGCCAAAATGATGTGGCTATTTCATCCACCTGTACCGTCTTTGCCGAGTCGGAAGTCATCTCTCAGTTGGCACAGGGCACAAAAATCGAAGATATTGTCAAAGGTATTCACTCTGCCATCGCCAGTCGTGTGGGCTCTTTGGCCAAGCGCGTGGGGATTCAGGATGATGTGATTATGACCGGCGGGGTCGCGCTGAACCAAGGTATGGTTCGTGCGTTGGAAGCTAATATTGGGCACAGTATTCACACGTCGGAACTTTGTCAACTTAATGGAGCCTTAGGGGCTGCACTCTTTGGTTACCAAAAGTATCAAAATAAAGCTAAGAAAGAAGCAAGACAAGCTAAATAAGTGAAGCTTAGGAGGAATTATGGCTAAGAAAGTATTAGAAAAGATCCCGGGCATTACGCCGAGACCGGTCGAAGGACACAAACCCGCAGCGGCAGTACTTAGAGGCGTTGTCGATGCCGTGTATGGTGATGCATGGGATGCAAAACAGCGAGGCGAATTGGTAGGTTGGAGCTCGTCCAAATTCCCGATTGAACTTGCCAAGGCATTTGATCTGCAAGTCGTTTACCCTGAAAATCACGCTGCGACTACGGCGGCTAAAAAAGATGGTCTCCGTCTTTGCAATACAGCTGAAGACATGGGTTACGATAACGACATCTGCGGCTACGCCCGGATTTCCCTTGCCTTTGCAGCCGGCGAACCGACTGATGCACGGAAGATGCCGCAACCTGATTTCGTACTTTGTTGTAACAACATCTGTAATATGATGACCAAATGGTACGAAAACATTGCGCGTATACACAATATTCCAATGATTATGATTGACTTTCCATTCCAAAACACCAAAGATGTCTCGGAAGAGAAGATTGATTACATGGTAGGTCAATTTGAACATGCGATTCATCAATTGGAAGAACTGACCGGCAAGAAATTTGACGAAGAAAAATTCAATGCCGCCTGTGATGTGGCGAACCGTACAGCAGCAGCCTGGTTAAAAGCCTGCTCTTACATGGCTTATAAACCATCGCCGCTCTCCGGTTTTGATCTTTTCAACCACATGGCTGACATTGTAGCTGCCCGTTGCGACGTCCGTGCCGCTGAAGGCTTTGAGCTTCTCGCTGAAGAGTTTGAACAATCCGTTCGAGAAGGCACATCCACTTGGGAATATCCTGAAGAACACCGTATTCTCTTTGAAGGGATTCCTTGCTGGCCGGCACTACGTCCACTTTTTGAGCCATTGAAAAACGCCGGCGTCAATGTTACAGCGGTAGTTTATGCACCGGCTTTCGGATTCCAATATGATGGTATTCGTGAAATGGCAGCAGCTTACTCTAAAGCACCTTGCTCTGTATGTATTGAAGATGGTGTGGAATGGCGTGAAACGATGGCCAAAGAAAACGGCATCAGCGGCGCTCTTGTCAATTACAACCGCTCTTGCAAACCTTGGTCCGGAGCTATGCCTGAAATCGAACGTCGCTGGAAAGAAGACCTGGATATTCCAGTTGTCCACTTTGATGGTGACCAAGCTGATGAACGTAACTTCTCCGAAGAACAGTACAAGACACGTGTACAAGGTCTCGTAGAAATTATGGACGAACGGAAAGAAGCACGTGAGGCTGCCGGTGAAGAAGTTTATACTAACTTTGACAACACCAAGCCAACCGATTGGTCAAAACCAACAATTTAAGGAGGTGGAGTATGGAAATCAGAGAAATTCTTGATACACTGGCACACATTGCAAATAATCAAAGAGAACAAATCGATAAATACCTGGCAGAAGGCAAAAAAGTGGTAGGGGTGTTCCCTTATTACGCACCTGAAGAAATCGTACATGCCGGCGGCATGGTGCCAATCGGCATTTGGGGTGGTCAAGGTCCTATTGACCAAGCTAAAAATTACTTCCCTACGTTTTACTATTCCTTAGCCCTACGCTGCTTGGAAATGTCTCTTGATGGTACTCTTGACGGCTTGAGCGCCATGTTGGTCACTACGTTGGATGACACCCTGCGTCCGCTGTCTCAAAACTATAAAGTATCTGCCGGTCGCAAGATCCCGATGGTATTTTTCAATCACGGCCAACACAGAAAAGAAGAGTTTGGTATCACTTTTAATGCCAAGATGTTCGACAAAGCTCGCAAGCGCTTGGAAGAAGTGACCGGTGAGACGGTACCCGATGAAAACTTCAAGCACACTTTTGAAGTCTACAATGATATGCGCCGCTTAAAACGGGAATTTATCAAACTGGCAGCTTCACACAGAAAGACGATCTCCGCGACTGACCGGACTCTGGTACTGAAAGCGTCATGGCATATGCTCAAAGAAGAATACAACGAGCTTCTCGGTGCATTGGTTGATGCTCTTAAAGCCCTGCCTGAAGAAGAATGGAACGGCCCAAGAGTGGTTACCTCCGGTATCATTGTGGACAATCCGGGACTTCTTCAAGTCTTTGATGACTACGACATCAATATTGTCGCAGACGATGTAGCTCATGAATCTCGAGGCTTTAGAATTGATGTCGATACATCCATTGACGATCCAATGCGTGCTTTGGCCGATCAATTTGCCCGCATGGATGAAGATCCGATTCTTTACGATCCGGATATCACCAAACGTCCGGCTTATGTGGTCAGCCTTGCTGAAGATAATGACGCTGACGGCTGTCTGCTCTTCATGATGAACTTTAATGACACGGAAGAAATGGAGTATCCGTCCCTGAAGAAAGCTTATGAAGAAGCCGGCATTCCACTGATCAAAATGGGTTATGACCAACAAATGTCCGATTTCGGTCAAGTCAAGACACAACTTGAAACCTTTAAGGAAATGGTTGAGCTTAATCGCTTCTAATACATTGATAAAGACGAGGTACGCCTCGTCTTTTTTAGTGCTCGGATATCTTAAGAAACTTCTAAGGTTTTGGAATTTTCACAATTTATTCAAATTGCTCTGTTACAATCAGATCAGGAAAAGGATGTGAAAATTTGAGAAATTTAAAATATGATACAACGATGCCACATAAATCTGCCCGAGAACTGAAAAAGATTCGCTCGCTGCCTGCTGTTATCGCTATGGCGGGGCTGATGCTACTGCCAGCTTCGGTTCTGGCCGATGCGGCTGTTGGAGACAGTGTGGTCAGTATTGGAGCCAATTTGGATACCAATGAACGGTCTGCAATTTTAGACGAGCTGAATGCGCCGAAGGATGCGCAAATTATTGAAGTGACCAATGATGAGGAACACAAGTATCTTGGCGATGTGGTTCCGGCGGGTAAAATTGGACACAAGGCCATCTCCAGTTCCCTGATTACCTATACGGAAGCAGGAAGCGGCTTGGATATTGACGTTTCGGACAAGATCAATTACATTACCGAATCTACCTATCGAAATGCTCTCATCACGGCGGGGGTTACAGATGCCGATGTGGTTATTACTGCGCCGAACTCTGTCACAGGGACTGCCGCTTTAACCGGTATTATGAAAGCCTATGAACAGACCTCCGGTGCTGTGATTTCCGATGAAGTGAAAAAAGTGGCAAATGAAGAGATGGTCGTGAGTCAGCAGCTTACGGAAGAAATGGGAGAACAAGAAACCAACGATCTTATCAACTCCATTAAAGTGGCGATGGAAAAGAATATGCCGGCTAATGAGGAGCAACTTCGAACCGTGATCAACAACGTGGCGCAAGAGTATCACATTACCATCTCCGACAATCAGGTAGAGAGTTTGGTAGGACTTTTTACGAAGATGAAAAATGCAAATATCAACTGGGATCAGGTGGCTCAGGAAGCCGGCAAGTATTCCGATGTGGCAAAAGATTTAGCGTCAAAGGCCAAGGATTATCTCAGCTCGCCGGAAGGCCAACAGGTCTTAGAGCAGTCTAAAGGCATCTTTGCTCAGATCATTGATTGGATTAAGAACTTTTTTGCCGGTCTATAAGTGATGGCTAAAGTTTCTTTGATGGAGCCGTCTGTCGGCATTACCGGTTAAGCGGACGTGGGAGGCGAGGCCCATGTTCTACAAAGGCGGTATTCGTACTTGTAAAAACGCCACAACCTTTTGGCTGTGACGTGTCATAAAGTTATTAGATGGTGCTTCGTGCACCATTTTTTTGTGGCAAAAGTACTTCGATCTGTCTGATAACTAGTGACGAGACCACAGTTGTGAGCAGAGAAAATCCGATCCGATTTACAGGAATGTAGGTTAAAGATAAGATCAGAATGCTGAAATCCGTGAGAAAATACACTCGATTAATCTTGAGATTCAGACGATTGGAGAGTACAAGTGCCAGCGCATCGTCGCCGCCGGCGGCAATGCCTTCGTGGACAATGAGTCCGCACCCCAGTCCGATCCCCAGACCACCCAGAATAGAAGCCACAGCGGGGAGCTGGTAGAGGTTTGGAAGCACCGGACCCAGAGTGAAAAACAGTTTATAGAACAGTGCAAAAAGAAGAGAGCACAGAGCTGTCCGCTTTAAAAATTTCCGCCCGAAGTAGGTGACTCCCAAGCTGAAGGCGGCAAAGTCCAAAAGGGGACTGGTCACCGCCGGGTCCCATCCAAAAAGTTTGTAGAGCAGCATGGTGAGACCCAGGACGCCGCCTTCGGTGATGTTGGACTGCATGTGAATGTTCACCAACACAAAACTCATTAGCGACGTGCCGGCCAGTAACTTGAGCAATATCGAACGATTAATTTGGAAAAAATCATAAAAAACTTTTGGCATAACGACCTCCATGTGTTTTCCTGCCAATAACTGCACTAAAAAAAGATAGACAGTGCCTATCTTGGTGGTGTTGATGCTTTTTTGTTTTTAAGATTTTTTCACTTGTAAAAACTCTGAGCTTCTCCCTGTCTTTTTTGCCGAAGACTGTATCACATCAGATACAACTCAAGCCATCTATCGACAGTTAGGCATCAGATAAAAACTACCGCTTCGTATGCGGCAACCACAATTTAAATGTAATTACAGTATACTAAAATAAACGTCAACTTTCAATGTGAAACATTGTAAAACTTACTTGACCCGGTGTCATCTTTGACAAGTCATTGGACCGCGGACTGTACAGTGCCTTCTCGATACGTTGAGCGAGAAGACCATCGATTTTTAGAAGTACTTGCCCCACGTCTTAGCAGCAAAATGGTTTTTGCACAGGTGATGTCGCAGGTTTTGGGTGTCATGGAAACAGCGTAGGGTGGCGTGTATGAAGGCAATAGTAGAGGCGGAGGTTTTCTGAGAGCCGATCATGGATATGCAATGGGCGGGATGGCGAGTATTTGCAGCCTTGCCATTAGGCGAGGCTGTGGTATGATGGTAGTCGTAAATCGTACAAGACATCCAGTATCAGACAAAGGACAATTATGAAATATCATCGTACTAGCACCGCCACATTTATCCGTCGTCTCAATCGCTTTATTGCAGAAGTGAAGTTGGAGGACGCTGTCATACAGGTTCATGTGCCCAATACCGGAAGGTGTCGAGAGCTTTTTTTAGAGGGGACACCTGTGGTATTGGAGCACGCTGCAACGTCGAACCGTCGGACTGCCTATTCACTTGTGAGTGTCTACAAGGGCGATCGCCTCATCAATATTGACGCGCAGGGACCGAATAAAATTGTAGAAGAAGCCTTAAACGCCGGACAAATTCTATCTCAGGTAAAGCATCTTCACCTAGCGCGGGAACGGACTGAAGGTGACAGTCGTTTCGACTTTTATTATGAAGGGATTAAGGAGGACACACCAGTTAGAGGGTACATTGAAGTTAAAGGCGTCACGTTGGAAGTGGAAAACCGTGCGTATTTTCCTGACGCGCCTACACTTCGTGGACTGAAACACCTTGTGGGGCTCAGTCGACTTGCCGAAGAAGGCTTTGAAAACTATGTGATCTTTTGTATTCAGATGGAAGGGGTTGTGAGTTTTTCTCCTAATACACTGATGCAACCGGCGTTTACCAAGGCATTAAAAGCGATGGCGGACACGGTGGGGATTCTTGCGTTTGATTGTCATGTGACAGCCGATGATGTGACGTTAAAAGATGCTGTGCCGGTCATGTGGGACTGACTGTCAGGACGGACTATACACAGAACTATACACAGGTAGACAAGGAACACATGAGCTTTTTTTGTGGACAATGTGGATAATTTTGTGGATTAGCTTAAATTCAAGGTTTATCATGCACAAGCATTGTGAATAAAATTTTACAAAAAAAAGAGGCGAAAAGAGCTTTTCTAAGCCGTTTTCGCCAAGTGGAATTCGCAAACCGCCAATCTATGGGATTTGGGATTGTGGATAACATCGTTAATATCTCAGCTAGAGGTTTTCGTCGCCGACTTCCATCCATGCCGCCATGGCGTCTTCTAATTCGGCGTCCAGACGTGTCCGTGTTTGGGACAAGAGTAGCACTTGTTGTGAGTCGTCATAAGTGGCGGGGTCGCTTAAGGCGGCATCCACCTGAGCAAGTTCCTCCTCCAGCGCGGCAATAGTCGCCTCCAAAGTTTTTAGCGCTTCACGGCGCTTTTTTGTTTGGGCTTGAGTGCGTCGTTCTTCTCTGGCCTGATTTTTACGCTGAGTTTTTGTAATCTCTGGCGCGTCATCGTCGATATCATCTTGGGTCTTTTCCAGATAGTAGTCAAAGTTGCCCAGGTATTCCGACACACCGTCCGATTCTAATTTTAAAATCTTCGTCGTCACAGCATTTAAAAAATAACGATCGTGAGATACGGCAATGACGGTACCGTCAAAAGCCTTAATTGCAGATTCAAAGACTTCTTTGGAGTCAATATCCAGGTGGTTGGTAGGTTCATCCAGGAGGAGGACATTGGCACCTTGGAGCATGAGCTTTAAAATAGAGAGCCGACCTTTTTCGCCACCGGATAGCTCGCCGACCAGTTTGAATACGTCATCGCCCATAAATAGAAACTTCGCAAGGTACGAGCGGATTTCATAGTGATTCAGTTTCGGATAGCTGTCCCAAATCTCATCAATAACGGTATTCTCCAAATTCAAATGGCTCATTTCCTGATCAAAGTATGCCATCTTCAGCTTTGAGCCGTAGACGATGCTTCCGCTGTTTTTTTCCAACGTGCCGGCGATAATCTCAAGCAGCGTGGATTTTCCGACACCGTTGTCTCCGATAATACCGCAGACGTCACGTTTGTAAATGTTGAATGAGACGTTGTGGAACACCGTCTGTGAGCCATAGTTTTTGGACAGATTCTCCACGTGAAGGACGTCCTGTCCCGATTCAAAGAGCGGCTCAAAACGCAGCGATGTCTTTTTTGTATCGCTGGGAAGCTCGACACGCGTCATCTTATCTAAGAGCTTTTGTCGCGATTTTCCCTGGCGAATAAACCGGTTGCGGCCCAAACTTAAGTACCGCTGAATGATTTCTTCCTGGCGTTTAATGTCACGTTCCTGGTTGGCGTATTGTTTTTTCAATACATCCAGGGCGTGTTTTCGCTTTTGGGAGAAGGTATCATAGTTGCCTGAATAGGTGGTGAGCTCGCCGTGTTCCAACAAGCTTACTTTGTTGACGACAGCATTTAAAAAGTAGCGGTCGTGAGAGATGATAATGCAGGTCCCGCGATAGTCCTTTAAGTATTTTTCAAGCCAGGCGAGCGAGGCTAGGTCCAAGTGGTTGGTGGGCTCGTCCAAAAGCATGATATCGGGTTTTGATAGGAGGAGTTTTGCAAGCAGCACCCGGGACTTCTGACCGCCGGAGAGGGTGGTGATGTCTTTGTCAAAATCGGCCTCAGCAAAACCCAAGCCAATAAGAGTACCGCGAATGAGAGAATCCACAGCAAACCCGCCCTGTTCCGTAAAGCGTTCCTGTAAGTGACCATATCTTGCGAGATCTGCCTCGTAATTGGGATTGTCAGGATAGGAAATAGCTTCAGTGAGCTGTTTAAGTTCGTTTTCCATGCGGCGCAGATCGTCAAAGGCCTCGAGACACAGCTTGTAGACTGTACCGCAAAGGCCGATATGCTCTTGAACCAGTGTACCGATTTTCATATTCTTTTGAAGGATAACCTCACCGCTATCCGGACTCAAGTCCCCGGCGATAATATGGAGCAGGGTGGATTTGCCGGAGCCGTTGTTGCCGATGAGTCCTACCTTATCCCCCGCTTCCACAATGAGATTCACATCGGTGAGAATCGGATCCACAATGTAAGATTTGGCTATATTTTTTAGTGTTAATATCATAAATACCTCGTCCTCTATTGTATCAAAGACCCTTGAGGATGGAAAGCTTATGGAAAGGGCACGAGCCTGTGAAAAAGTAGGAAAAAAGTTGAGAAGCCGGTTTTAAATTATGTTAAAATATGGAAGTAATAGGAGAGATACCATGTATAAGAATCTAAAAAATAAAGTTGCCACACCGGTCATTCGACGCCTTCCGGTTTACTATCGCAAGCTGTCCGATTGTGTCGAGCAGGGACGTGATCGCATCAGTTCTCAAGAACTCAGTGAGCTCTGCGGTTTCTCCGCCAGTCAGATTCGTCAGGATCTAAACCACTTTGGAGGTTTCGGACAACAAGGCTACGGCTATAATACCGCGCTGCTTAGAGATGAGATCGCTCAAATACTTGGCATTCACAACCGTTACAAGGCGGTTGTCGTGGGTGCGGGACGTCTGGGAACTGCAATTTTTGAATACGAAGGGATTCGTAAAAGCGGTTTTGATATTGTTGCCCTCTTTGATAACGATCCGAAAAAGATTGGCATGAAAGTGGAACATGTTACCATCGAGCCGGCTGATGAGCTTTTGCACTACATTGATCATCACCAGGTGGATGTGGCGATTATAACTGTGCCGAAGACGGCTGCAGAGGAAATTATTCGTCGCTTGGACGCACATGGCATTCGAGGTATTTGGAACTTTGCGCCGGTGGATGTGAATGTCACCCACTCCATTGTGGAAAATACTCGGATTAACGATTCTATTTTAAAATTAAGCTACTATTTACAACATGGCCGTTAAATCTCAGATCGTTGACACGCCGTACTTTGATCCGAAAGCTATTTTTAACTGTGGTCAGGCCTTTCGAGGTAGAACCACGGCAGACGGTTTTTTGGTGCCGGTGGAAGGGCGTCTCATTGCCATCACACCGTGTGGCGGTGGGTGGTCGTTTCAGTCTGACAGGCCTGAGGCGGACCGTCACTATTTTGACTTCAACACGGACTACGGGGCCTTACGGCGCCCGCTCCACAACTTTGAAGCGATGCGAACGCCGATGGCCTACGGCCGAGGAATTCGTCTTTTAAATCAGAGCCCGTTTGAGACCATCTGCACCTTTATCATCTCCCAAAACTCTCACATTCCTCGCATTAAAAAGACGGTGGAATGGTTGGCCGCGACGTTCGGATCGGAAATTCGAGAGGGAATTTACAGCTTTCCCACACCTCAGGCACTTGCTTCGGCAGATCTGAGTATATTAAGAGAACAGGGCAAGTTAGGCTATCGTGATAAGTATATTTTAGGCACGGCGCAGGCTGTGGCAGAAGCGCGGGTCACGATGGCGGAGCTGATGAAGCTCGATCGTGACAGAGCACGGGAGTTGCTTCTTACTTTGCCAGGCGTAGGGCCCAAAGTAGCGGACTGTATCCTCCTCTTCGGGTTGGGGCACAAGGACGCCTTCCCCGTGGATGTGTGGATACAGCGGGTGATGGAACATCTTTTTTTACAATCGAAAACTTCAAAGTCTCGTATTGCCATAGAAGGTCGTCGGCTCTTCGGGGAAAGTGCCGGCCTTGCTCAGCAGTATCTTTTTTATTATGGAAGGGAGCACAGTGATGTTTGGCGTCATTATTAATAGCTTGGGGATTATCCTCGGCTCGACCTTAGGTCTTGTTATCGGACAGCGCTTTTCAAAGGAATTACAGGATCAAATTATGACCATCTTAGGCCTTGGTGTTTTTGTCATCGGTCTTCAAGGGGCGCTTAGCGGCGGCTCCGTCACTGTCATGATTGTCTCCTGTGTGGTGGGGTTACTTATCGGACACGCCTTGCAGTTGGAGACACGTCTCAATCAGCTCGCTTTCGGCCTCACCGCCCGTGTGGTTAAAAATGGAGACAGCGCCAAGGTGGCCGAAGGCTTCATCACCACATCCCTCATGTTCTGCGTAGGGTCCATGTCCATTATCGGCTCGTTGAATGCCGGCCTTTTACACAGCTATGATGTGCTTTATGTGAAAACTGCGCTGGACAGCATCAGTGCTATTATATTTGCCAGTGCCCTCGGGGTTGGCGTGGTGTTTTCGTCGGTGAGTCTTTTTATCTATCAGAGTTTTCTGGTTGCGATCAGCGGCTTTTTGGAGCCTATTATGACCGAGTCCATGTTGACGGAGATAGCAACAGTCGGAGGACTGCTTATTATGGCTATCGGATGTAATATGTTAAAGATTACCACAATTAAGAATGCGAATCTCATTCCTGCCATTCTCATCCCCGTGCTCTATCAGCTGGTAAAAATATCGTTTAATCCTCTTTGATAAAGAGGATTTTTTTGTGGGATGACGCCACGACGGCGACAGAAATAAAGGTAAAAATATGTCAGATTTTGCTTGAACTTTTATATACCTTAGGGTATGATAAGAGAGTAAGCACTCGAGACGGTTGAGTGCTAAAAGGAGGATAACATGAATTTAAAACCATTGGATGACAAAATTGTAATTAAGAAAGCTGAAAAGGAAGAGACTACAGCTTCAGGTATTGTGCTGCCGTCCTCTGCTAAAGAAGAATCCAACATCGCTGAAGTCATTGCTATCGGCAAGGGCATTACCGATGATGATGCGAAAAAAGAGGAGCTTCACATTGGGGATAAAGTTATCTTTTCCAAGTATGCCGGCACGGAAGTGGAATTGGAAAAGACCGCGTATACTATCTTAAAATATACGGACATTCTCGCCGTTATCGAATAATCAACATTCAGCATTTAAGGAGGCATTATGGCTAAAGAAATTAAATTCTCAGAAGATGCAAGAAAAGGTCTCATGGATGGGATCAACGGTCTTGCCAATACAGTAAAAGTCACCCTTGGACCTAAGGGTCGCAACGTCATTTTAGATCGTGAATTCGGTTCTCCGCTCATCACCAATGACGGTGTCACCATTGCAAGAGAAATTGAATTTGAAGATAAATTTGAGAACATGGGTGCACAACTGTTAAAAGAAGTGGCAACCAAGACCAACGATGTGGCAGGGGACGGGACTACCACAGCCACCCTGTTGGCTCAAGCTATCACTCAAGAAGGTATGCGAAACCTCGCTGCCGGCGCCAACCCAATGGTGTTGCAAAAAGGAATTCGTCAAGCGGTAGATACGGCTGTGGAAGCGATCAAAAACTTCTCTAAACCAGTTGAAACCAAAGAGGCTATTGCACAAGTGGCTGCCGTGTCCTCTGCGGACGAACAAGTGGGTGAGTTGATTGCCGAAGCTATGGAAAAGGTCGGTAAAGACGGTGTCATCACGGTCGAAGAGTCCAAATCTACCGGTACACACCTGGATGTGGTAGAAGGGATGCAGTTTGATCGCGGCTATCTGTCTCCATATATGGTCACCGACAATGAAAAGATGGTGGCGGAGATGGATAATCCGTTCATTCTCATCACAGACAAAAAAATCACCAACATTCAAGACCTGCTCCCACTCTTGGAACAAGTCCTGCAACAATCCAAACCGCTTCTAATTGTTGCCGAAGATATTGAAGGGGAAGCTCTGGCAACCTTGGTGCTGAATAAACTTCGCGGCACTTTAAACATCGTTGGGGTCAAAGCACCGGGCTATGGTGATCGTAGAAAAGAAATGCTCCAAGATATCGCCATTTTAACCGGTGGTAAAGTTGTCTCCTCCGATCTTGGCGAAGATTTGAAAGACGCCACAGTTGACGTTTTAGGTCAGGCACAAAAGGTCCGCGTAGAAAAAGATCTCACCGTTATCGTGGATGGTGCAGGCGATAAGGCTGAATTGGAAGGCCGCATAGGACAAATCAAAGCCCAAATTGAAGAAACCACCTCAGATTTCGATCGTGAAAAACTTCAAGAACGCTTGGCAAAACTTTCCGGCGGTGTGGCTGTTATTCAAGTTGGGGCTGCCACTGAAGTGGAACTGAAAGAGCGTAAACTTCGCATTGAAGACGCACTGTCCGCAACCCGGGCAGCCGTCGAAGAAGGCATTGTACCTGGTGGCGGGACGGTGCTTGTCGACTCTATCGGTGCTGTGCAATCCCTTTATGAAACCAAAGAAGGGGACGAAAAAACCGGTGTGGGTATTATCTTAAAAGCACTGGAGGCACCTGTACGTCAAATTGCAGAAAATGCCGGTTTGGAAGGATCCGTCATTGTGAGCCAAGTCAAAGCGGAAGGCGAAGGCGTAGGCTATGATGCCTATAAAGGAGAATATGTCGATATGATTAAGAGCGGTATTGTCGATCCTACCAAGGTCACTCGTTCCGCCCTTCAAAATGCAGCTTCCGTAGCAGCAATGGTGCTTACGACAGAAGCCGCTGTCGGTGCCATTAAAGAAGACACTCCGCCAATGCCAAATCCCGGCATGGGCATGATGTAATTTTTTCGGCATATGATACGCATTAGTTTTAATGACGAAGGTGTCACCACAGACTTTTTGGTGGTATCTTCCATGGAAAAGGCAGAGGCATTTGTGCGGTCTCTGCCTTTTCATTTGGATCAAAAGGGTTATTTTCTTCTCGAAGATGAACTGCCTAATGTCTTTTACGGCGACGTGGGCGGTGGCACCGTGGTTTTAAGTCGGTATATGTTTCGACAAGGTGCCAGAATCGACATTCACTTGACACCTCTTGACTGGTATGATGCCACCGGAGGCACACGCCGTATCGATGCCTACCAGGTAGACGCTAAGGAAGTTGCAACGTATGTAGCCACTCGGGAACAAGCCTTTCAACAAGTCCAAGAAACCTATGAAAAGCAAGGCTTTCGGGTGTACAGAGCGTATCGGGACAGTGAGGACGGCGAGGCCGTTGTCATTGAAAAAGACGGCGAATGTCATTTTCTGAAGCATTTAGATCCTATGTTTGTAGAGACTGTTTTGCGAGATGTCAAAACACTATAGAGTTCATCTTTGAGGAAAAACTTAGCTTTATAGGACAACTCGGAAAGAAAACAGCAAAAAGCCAGGACGTGTCCGTCAGAGCTATCAAATCGTGCTATACTAAAAGAAAAAGCCGATGCTTGGACATCGACGAGAAAGGAAGGAAAATGAAACTCATTGTTATTGGTGCAGGGCCTGCAGGTGTCTGTGCAGCTCTCTATGGAAAATCTCGCGGACTCGATGTCACTGTTTTGGAAAAGGAGCAGGTAGGCGGTATTATAGGGCATGTTTCTTTGGTGAGTCACTTTGCATCGGCGGTAGTGGGTGAATCGGGCCTTGATTTTGCGAAGCGCCTGGAAACTCAACTTCAAGATGCCGGTATTGCGGTCTTATACGAAGAGGTTACCGCTTTGGATCCAATTGACGAGGGTTATCAGGTGACGACGAAGGCAGGTACTTACCTTGCAGATAAAGTTGTGGTTGCAACGGGTTCTACGCCTAAAGAGCTGCCTATCGATTATCCTGAAGGCCTTCAGGTGCACCATTTTGCACGAGGTATGGAACAAGCAGTGCAAGGAAAGACTGTCGTGGTCAACGGCGGCTCGGATGGTGCTGTGAAGGAGGCACTGTATCTTGCTCAGTTTGCAAAGGCGGTCCATATCGTTCAGGATCAACCTCAGCTGATGTGCATTCAGGAATTTAAGGATAAGCTTGCGCAGTGCGAGACTATTGTGGTCCATACCGGAACGACGCTGAGTGCGTGTGACATGGCAGAGGGCAAGCTTGTCGCAGTACATCTCAACGGCGAAGCGGCGACGGATATTGTCGATGACGGTGGGATGGAACTCTTTGTCCTCATCGGACAGGCGGGCAACGGTGCATTGGTCGAAAAGTTTGTACCGCTCCAAAACGGGTATGCGGATGCTGCGGATCTCAACGTGGCAGAAGGGCTGTACGTGGCAGGCGACGTGCGGGTGAAAGCAGTACGTCAGGTTGCGACAGCCGTGAGTGATGGCTGTCTTGCCGGCGTGGATGCGGCGAAATAAATGGTGAAAGTAGATTTGGCGGATAGTGACCTTGGCCAAGTCTGCTTTTTATAAATAAATGAAAAGATAGTAGAAAACAACAGAAATGCAATATGAATACCTATAAAAGCACTTGTATTTCACTGCTGTATGTGGAAAAATATATCTCATATATTCAGCACCACGACGTTGTGTGGCGTTGAAATTGAAGAAAGAAGGTTGAATTATGAAAAAACGAATTTGGATGAGTGTAGCACTGATGCTGGTGTTAGTACTCACTGCCTGCGGGAAGGCTGACAATACAGCCTCTAAAAATGTTGCAACCAACGATGCGGCGGCCACGGAAAGCACCTCAGGCTCAAAAGACACCTTTACTATGGTGCTTGGCGGCGATCCGGGGACCAGTGTCAACAGTTTGACTACTCAAGATCGCTACGGTCTGACCACTTTAAATATGATTTATTCGCCGTTGTATTCTACCCAAAATGACGGCACCCATTACTTCCTGGCCGAGTCCATGGACGCCTCTGAAGACGGGATGGTCTATACGGCAAAACTTCGTCAGAATGTGACGTGGCACGACGGCACGCCATTTACTGCCGATGATGTTATCTTCACGATGAACGCAGTATTGGACGAGGCTAACAATGCGGCTCAGCGTCAACAGCTTCTCTTCAACGGCGAGCCGGTGAAGATTGACAAAGTTGACGACTATACTGTGACCTTTACCTTACCGGAGTTCAGCGCCAGTGCTAAAGAGATGTTCGGCGGCATCTATATTATGCCGAAGCACATCTATGAAAATGTGGACAGCATTGAAAAGAGCGAGATCAATATGACCGCGCCTGTAGGGACCGGTCCGTACAAGTTGGCCAAGTATACGCCGGGTCAAAGTGTCGAGTTCACAGCGAACACCGATTACTTCCTTGGTGCTCCGAAGATTCAAAACGTGGTCTTTAGAATTATTGAAAAAGCTGCCACGGCTAAAATTGCTTTGCAAAAGGGCGAGGTTGACCTGCACACCATTTTACCAAGTGACATTGCGGACTTGGAAGGCTCCAACATCAGTCACGAATCCTACGACGAAGGTCGTGTGGCCTATGTGAAGATTCACACGTGGGGCAATAACATGGACAACATCGACTTTAGAAAGGCTATCTTCTACGCTTTAAACAAAGATGAAATTATGAAGGCGGCCTTCCAAGATCCTGAAAACTATACGACGACGGAGACGTTCCTCCCTGCAGCGAACCCTTACTATAATGACAAAGTGACCAACTACACACAGGATTTGACCAAGTCTAAAGAACATCTGGAAGCCTCAGGGGTACAAAATCCTACCGTGCGCTTGGCTTACATCTCTTCAGATGATGCACAGACCAAAGAAGCACTTGTCATTCAGGCACAACTTCAAGCAGCAGGTATCACTACCGAGCTGGTCGGCATAACCAATGAAGCTTACAATGATGTATCAACCAAAAAAGGCGACACGACTGCTGACATGATCCTTGGTGGCTATATTATGGGAATTGATCCGAACTCTTTCCTACCGCTGTTTGATGCCACGGAGCAAGGTTGGATGCACATGGAAGATGCTGAGATTGATGCGCTCTTCCATCAAGCCAACGTGGAAAAAGATCCACAAAAACGACAAGAGCTTTACGGCGACGTGCAGCAAAAGATTCAGGATACAGCTATCTTCTATCCACTTGGAGGCAACAAGCGTATCGTGGGCTATACCCCAAGCCTCAGCGGTTTAGAGGACGCGAAGCTGGTACCTGTCTTCACCTTTGAAGATATGTCTAAGCTCTTTTTCCAATAAGTTAGTTACAGCAACGGACCACAAAGGGTAATCTTTTGTGGTTCTTTCTATTTCGTGTGTAACTTTACGGTATAATAACTAAGATAGTTTAAACTCTAGTAGATAAGCAGGTGAGAATGTGTTTCGTTATATTGTTAAGCGGCTGTTAAAGGCCGTTCCCATGCTCCTCGGTATCAGTATGTTATGCTTCTTTTTAATGCATCTTGCGCCGTATGACGCCATCGACGCCATCACCACACCCAATATGCGTCCGGAGACGATTGCTCAGCTCAAGGACGCTTATGGCCTCAATGATCCAGTCTATGTACAGTATATAAAATGGCTGCAGAATGTGCTGCAGGGAAATTTCGGATATTCCATTCTCTCCCGCTCCAGTATTGCAGTCGACCTTGGTGCACGGCTTCCCAACACGGTGGCGTTGGTGCTGCCGTCTTACGCCATTGCCTACGTTCTTGCGCTTGTCCTCGGGGTGTATGCCGGGGGTAACAAGGGAAGTTTGGCAGATCGCCTTATTGACGGCTTCGCAACATTGGGACTCAGCGTACCCAGCTTTTGGTTTGCCATGGTGCTTATCTATGTGTTCGGCTACCTCATCGGGTGGTTCCCGGTCTTTGGTATGCGCACGGTAGGTCTAAGCAGTACAGCGGATCTTTTGGCGCACTACGTCCTGCCGTGTCTGACCTTGGTCGTGGCGTTTATGCCGGATTTGATTCGTTATACCCGTTCCTCCACCATCGGGGAGCAAGAAAAGGATTACGTTTTGGTACAGCGAGCTTACGGTGCGTCCCACAAGACCGTCCTCTATCGCCATATTATTAAAAATGTGCTTTTGCCGGCCATTACACAGCTGGGTATGGCACTGCCGATGTTAGTTACCGGGGCGATGATTACTGAAAGTATCTTCGGTTGGCCCGGCGTAGGGCCGTACTATGTGAAGGCGGTTCAGGGCATGGATTATCCTGTGGTGATGATCATTCTCTTTTTATCGGCCTCTCTGGTCATCCTCGGCAATCTCTTATCGGATATTCTCTATTTTATCCTAGATCCTAGAATAAGGAGGACAAAATGACATTACGCTATGTATTCCGGGTTCTGCGGCGCCATCGCGGCGCTTGTTTTGCCGTGGCTTTTCTTATAGTCCTCACCGCGCTGGCTCTCTTGGCACCCCTTTTTCCTGTGGATCCGAACGCTTTGGATTTGGAACACATGATGGAAGGGCCGTCGTCGCTGCACTGGTTCGGGACGGACGAGTTGGGTCGGGATTATTTTATCCGCAGTCTCTATGGGGCGAGAGTCTCCCTTTTTGTCGGCGTGCTTGCCATGCTGACCGCCTTGAGTCTTGGTGTGATTGTCGGTCTCGTCTCCGGATATTTCGGCGGCTGGGTGGATGAGGTGCTCATGCGTCTTATTGATGTGCTTTCATCTATTCCGTGGATTATTCTGGTCACTGTGGTGGGGCTCTTTTTAAAGCGGGGCCTCTCCAGTATCATCATCGTCATTGGGATCTTTGGCTGGATGAGCATTGCGCGGCTGGTACGGGCGGAGGTATTGTCCTTAAAAGAGCGGGAATATGTGCAGTACGCTCAGTTTATTCACACGCCGGCTCTTGCCATTTTACGACGGCACCTGCTGCCCGGGGTCTTGCCGACCATTATTACCTCGGCGACCTCAGGGGTGGCAGGGGCCATTCTTACTGAGAGTTCTCTCAGTTTTCTGGGTCTTGGTGTACAGCAGCCCATGTCCAGTCTCGGGAGTATGTTGACTCAAGCTCAGGCCACTTTGCAACAAGCACCATACATGGCGATTATCCCTGGTCTGATCATTTTTTTAACCATCTATTCGTTCAACAAGCTGGGGGATGTGGCAAAAACCCTGGCATGGGGCAGTGAGGAGGACAATCTTGACTAAGCTACTGGAATTACAACAGGTGTCTATCAGCTTTTTTCGTGGTAAGACAGCGCTTCGCGCCGTGAACAATGTGGACTTGGTGCTCCACTCCGGGGAAATTCTGGGTCTGGTAGGCGAGTCCGGAAGCGGCAAGAGCCTTCTGATGAAATCCGTACTCGGGATTTTACCCCAAGGGGCACACGTCACAGGCGGACACATCATGTTTGAAGGAAAAGATTTGGCGACGTTGAGTGAGAAAGCTTTCCTGTCGATTCGGGGACGACGGATTGCCATGATCTTTCAAGATCCGATGACGGCGCTCAATCCCCTTCGAACTATCGGCTACCACGTCATCGAAGTGCTCCATCGTTTCCGAAGTCTCTCCGGTGAGGCGGCGAAAGAGGTAGCGGTGGAGCTGTTAAAAGACGTAGGGATTCCCGATCCGGTCAAGCGGTTGGATCAATATCCCCATGAGTTTTCAGGTGGTATGCGCCAACGGGTGATGATTGCGCTGGCCCTTGCAGCAAAGCCGGATATTATTATTGCCGATGAGCCGACGACGGCGCTGGATGTGACCATTCAGGCGCAAATTTTGGATCTGCTGGAGTCCATTCGACGGGAGCGAGGCACCAGTATCATTCTTATCACCCACGACTTGGGGGTTATTGCCTCAAGGTGTGATCGGGTGGCGGTCATGTATGGGGGCAGAGTCTTGGAACGGGGCACCGTGGAGGATATCTTCTATGAAGCGACGCAGCCGTATACGCAAGCGCTCCTTAGCGCTATAGCACGAGTGGACGCAGAGAAGACGCGTCTCACGCCTATTCCCGGTTCAGCCCCGGCACTTTGGGAACTGGGAACGAGCTGTCCGTTTTATGAGCGGTGTACAGTGCACATGGAGCGCTGCCGGGGACCGTTTCCGGACAAGACTCAGCACAGTCCGAGCCATAGCAGCTATTGTCATCGTCATATTGTAAGAGGTGAGCACCATGAATGAACCGTTGATCACAGCAAACCATGTGAGCAAATACTTTGAACAGAAATCTTTTCTTGGCGGCAAGTCGGTGTTAAAGGCGGTGGATGAGGTGGATATTACGATTCATCGTGGCGAAACTTTGGGTCTTGTCGGGGAATCCGGCTGCGGCAAATCCACCTTGTCCCGAACGTTGGTGCGGATTTTAGAACCCAGCGGCGGCACTATCAGCTATGGTGGTGCGGATATTACGTCGCTTAAGGGGAACGATTTGGCGCCGTATCACAGCAAGATGCAGATTATCTATCAGGATCCCTACTCGGCATTAAATCCCAACTGGACGGTGGAGGCAATTGTTGCAGAGCCATTGGCACCGCTACGACTCTCCAAAGAGGCAAAGCGGGAACGGGTCCTGTCCCTCTTAGCGGATGTGGGACTTCGCGAGGATGCCATTCATAGACGGCCGGGCGCTTTTTCCGGCGGTCAGCGTCAGCGCATCGGTATTGCCCGCGCACTGTCCACCAATCCGGAGTTTATCGTCTGTGATGAACCAATTTCAGCTTTAGACGTGAGTATTCAGGCTCAGGTCATCAATTTGCTTATGGATTTAAAAGCGAAGCGTGCGTTAAGCTACCTCTTTGTGGCCCATGATCTTGCGATGGTACGGCATATTGCCGATCGCGTGGCGGTGATGTACTTGGGTAAAATTGTAGAAGAAGCGCCGACTGAAGTGCTTTTTAACCATCCTCTGCATCCTTACACCCGGTCCCTTTTCAGTGTCATTCCTATCCCGGATCCGATCTTGGCACGGGAAGTAAAGCGTGTCCCTTTACAGGGTGAGCTGCCGGATCCTATGCATATACCTTCGGGGTGCCGCTTCCGAACCCGCTGTCCTTATGCCACGACCATGTGTGAGGCCGAGGCGCCGACGATGGTCGATGTGGGCGGCGCTCACAAAGTGGCTTGTCATTTGCATAAATAAACCCATACAAAAAACCCGAGGTTTTACCTCGGGTTAATTTTGTGCAAGGACTTGTCCTGCGACAAAGAACTTACTGAGATCATAGACAAAGAATTTCATTTTTGAGAGACAGGCTTTATTGTAGCACTTCCAATAGCCGACACACTTCGTACAGGCCGCACCTTCCATGTAAGCGCGGACATCGTCCAGAGGATAGCCGAGAAAAATACCGATTTCATGAGGACATTGCTCCCGTTCAAAGTGGGCGCCAAGAACGGCGAGATACTCCTCAAGTGAGCTGCACTGTCCATAACCTAGTGAGGCTAAGAATTTTTGAATAGAGGGTTTTTTGAGAATTTTTATGAGCTTTAAGGGATGGTAGAAAAGGACCAGAGGTCGATTGGGTATCCGATAACCTCGAAGGCCCAGTTCAGCTTCCATGTGGTCCCGGTGGAGAGACCAATGGGACAGAAGCTCTCTACGCTCCCAGTTGAGGTTCACTAGGGTTGCGGATTTGTTACAGTATTTTGTCGGCGCCGTCTGATAAGATAGAAACCCCGTTAAGAAGTTGGCGTCTTCCATGCAGGCTAAATGGTCAAAAAAATGAATTCGCTGTTCAGCTAGGATCTTTTTGAGCCAGAGCATGGCCGAACTCCCGGCACTTGGCTAAATCGTTGTCTGTGGGCTCGTCATAGACAGGCAAGGTATCGATGATCGTTGCGCCTAGGGAACGCACTTCATCTTCCCATGTCTCCATCCACTGACCGTCGGCCCATTGATAGGACCCGAAGAGTCCTACAGATTTGCCCTTAAGCAGCGGTGCGATATCATCCATAAATGGACGCACAACGCTCTCTTCCAATTCCTCATCACCCATGGCAGGGCAGCCAAAGGCAATGACATCTGCTGCGGCAACAGTGGCTACATCAGTGGCTTCAAATTCCACGAGGGTCGCCTTTGAAGCATCCAATGATGCGTAAATGGCCTCGGCCATCTTTTGCGTATTACCTGTTCCGGACCAATATACTATAAAAGTCATAGTCGCCTCCTATATCGTTCTGACATTACCAAATCGACACTTCAACGAAGCTGCTTCGGACTTGGGCGGGTGTAGTAGAAGCTACTTAGTTTAGGGAATTTCATTGACAGGAAATCAGTTTGTAGTTTGTAGAAGGATGCCCTATCCGTCGACATTTTCCGTTGCGTGACAGGAGGAACCGTGTCACAGTGTATGTAAGTAATGTCGTGTCAACAACATAAATGATAACTATTATCATTTATGTTGTTAGTATAACCTACCTTTTAAAGTTTGACAAGTCTTTTTTGAAAAAAATTTCTCAAACTTTTTTAAGGGTGTAAAGACGACTATGACAGTGTTGGAAGGCAATGAATAAGCGGTTCGGAAAATTTTGCCTTCTTTTCTATGTGAGACTGTCCTTGAGACTAAACTGTGTGGCAAAGCTTCATTTTTTTAATCGAGTGAATGGTCAAGTTAAATGTAATACGATTGAATACTACACTTCATCAATGTTTTGAATCTGAAGCTTAGTTGTCGTTTGTGCAGTGCATTCACTTTGCTTTGTAGCTATTCTTTTGCAGCCTCACCAAGATCAGACTCTCAGGGCAATACTCTCCTAAAAGTCCTTTGTATTTTCAGTTGTCCCTCGTTGCTAAGGATGATGTGGTGTGAGAAATAAGATGCAATCTTTTCAAAGCCATAGAAGTGTCGGTATGCTTGGCATATTCTATGGCTTTATCCACTGTCAGTAAGTAACCTGGTTCTTCCTTGAGACACGACATCATTGTGTCGTTTACAGATCGCTCTTAACGGATAGGTTTGTAATGAAGTCCAGATCCTTTTTCAGATAGGAGGTCGTTATAAGCACCAGTATACTAAGATAGGCACCATTACTTCATGGTTGCATGCAGCATTTCACTTCAAGCATAAACAAGGAGGTTATGCCAAGTAGTATCCAGTAAAAGCAAATGAAACATAGTCATATGGAATCAAAGCTTGTCAGCGAAAACATAAATTTTCCAACGATACTCAACTGTTTCACAAATCCGATAAGAAGGGGCGTTTATTTCAACGGGAGTATGTTATAATCAAAACAATAAAACGTTTTACTCGCGGTGGAGATGGGACAGCTATCATGGCAAGTGTGTACGGCATGACGAGCATCTCATGGGTTGCCATAGCGATGATGTGCAGACCATTATCTTGATGGTGGAATATGAGGTTGGATGGTACTTGAGATAGACGGAGAGGCACTATGGATAGCGAACAAGAATTTTTAGGGCATAGTTATGACGGTCGCACACAACCGCTCAAAGAGCATTTAGTGAATACGGCTGAGCGCTGTGAGTCGTTTGCTGTGGAACCGTTGAAGGATTATGCCTACGCGATGGGTTTATACCATGACTTAGGCAAATATCAGCCGACTTTTCAACGGCGGATTCGCGGTGCCGAGGAACGGATTGACCATGCAGTATGCGGTGCGGTCGCGGATAAAACCCCGTATATTGATGAATCGACGGCAACGATGATGAATGTTGCTATCATGTGTCATCATACGGGGTTGCGTGATATAGGTACCAAATTTGATACTGATCCTCGCACGTACTTTGGTCGCAGAAATACGCCGACAGAAGATTTTATGGCCTATAAAGAGGAGCTGGGCGGTCTGTTTCGCAGCATTGATCCCAAGGCCTTTATGGCATTTTTAGCACAGGATTGTACGACGAAAGGTCAATTGGTGGATAAGGTGGCTTTTTTCGAGCGGTATCTCTTTTCCTGTCTCACCGATGCGGACACGTTAGATACGAAGACCTTTGCAGAGCATCGTGTCGTTCGGGGATTGCGGTCTGACTTTACAGGGTGTCTACAGCGTATTGATGCGAAGCTTCAGAGTTTTCAGCCGACGACGCCGTTGCAGAAGGCCCGCGCTAAAGTTCAAGCTCAGGTTTTTGAAAAAGTGAACGTGGACGGCGATATCTATTTAATGAATATGCCCACCGGCAGCGGCAAGACCTTGTGCAGCGTGAAGTTTGCCTTGGAGCGTGCACTGAAGAAGAAAAAGAAGCGTATTATCTATATCATTCCGTTCAATTCTATTATTGACCAGACGTCACAGGAGTTTGAAGCGCTTTTTGACGGGGTCGGGCAGATTTTGCAGCATCAGTCCACCTATGACTATACGAAACACGGCGCATCGCTGTCTGAAGATGATATCCAGCTCGTAAAAGATGCCACAGAAAATTGGGACAGTGATTTTATTATCACGACGGTGGTTCAGTTCTTCGAGTCACTTTACGGAAACAAGCGTTCCAAGCTTAGAAAATTACACAATATGCAGGATGCCGTGCTGGTCTTTGATGAAGTCCATATGCTGCCTATGGCGTTTTTGGGGCCGTGCTTGCAGGGTATTGCGTATCTCACCAAGTATCTGCACAGTGAAGCGATCTTTCTTACGGCGACGATGCCGGATTTTGAAACCTTACTTCGAGAGACAGTAAAGATCGAGACGGACATTGTGAATCTCATTGAGGATACGTCGGATTTTGAGGCCTTTCGTAAGTGTACGTACAGCTTTGAAGACAATCTTTCCGATGAGGCGCTTTTGGCACGCATGACGGCACCGTCGCAGCTGGTGGTCGTGAATAAAAAGATGACCGCGCGGCGACTGTATCAGATGGCACAGGGTGAAACTTATCATCTCTCCACGTATATGACCTCTCGAGACAGAAAGACTACTATCGCAAGAATTCGGGAGCGGCTTGCACAACTGGAGCGGGACTATCCGGGACTTGAGTATGTGCCTGAGACGCGGCGGATCACGGTAGTGTCTACGTCGCTGATTGAGGCCGGGGTAGATTTAGATTTTCAAAGTGTCTATCGTGAGCTCTCTGGTTTGGATAGTATTTTACAGGCGGGAGGACGGTGTAACCGCGAGGGCAAGTATGGGACACGCAAGGTGGTTGTTTTTAAACGTGCCGAAGAGGTGTACAGTAAACAACGTATGCGCCTTGCAGAGCAGGTAATGACTGAGAGAAGCGATATTCAAGACTTGAATGTGATTCGGGAGTACTATAAGCTCTACCATAGGGACCAACAGGAAAGTATTGAGGCACATTTTATGCACCAAACGACGACGGCGCTGATGAGCATTCCTTATGAGACCTATGCCGAAAAATTCAAACTCATTGACGATCAAAATGTCTCGATTGTCGTGCCTCAAGATCCAAAGACAGCGGCACATATTGATGCGCTTAGAGCCGGGCAGAACGTCTCGGCACGGCAATTTCAAAATGCGACAGTAACTGTCAGTCAAAAGGACTTTCAGACCCTCTGCGAGCAAGGAGTAGTGGAGATTTTAGATAGCGGTGTGATTGTGCTTACGCATTTAGGCTATTATGATGAGACGTTGGGTATTTTGTTTGAAAGTCATGTGGAAGATTATATTTTTTGAGGAGGTGTACTATGCATGTCATTATTGAAGGGGATTACGGCTGTTTTACCCGTCCGGAGATGAAAGTAGAACGGGTGAGTTATGATGTGCCCACACCGGGTGCGTTGGAAGGTTTATTAAAAGCTGTCTATTGGAAGCCGAGTATGCGCTATGTCATCGATAAGATTGTTGTCATGAACCCGATTCAGTTTATCAACGTGCGGCGCAATGAAGTGAAAAATAAGATATCCTTGCAGAAAGTGAAGCGACAGATGAAAGATCCGAAGGTGGACATCAGTTTGTATACGCGAGAAGGGGATGAAATCAGTCAGCGAGCTGCCATGGTACTTAAGAATGTCAAGTATGGCGTGAGCTTTCATATTGAGCTTACCGGGATTTGTGACGAACAAGAGCGCCATCTCGATGGGGTGGGCAAACACCTTGCTATTTTGGAGCGACGCCTTAAGGGTGGACAGTACTTTAAGACGCCTTGTCTCGGCTGCAGTGAATTTCCTGTCAAGGTCATCCGATGGGTGGAAAGTATTGATGAGGATCTCGTGTGTGATGAGTTGAGGCATCAAGAGTGTGTGGATCTCGGCTTTATGCTCTACCGCATGGACTTTGAAGACGGCGGCCGACCAAAACAAGACGATTGGGGGCGGCGCGAGTTTTCCGATCGCGCTAAGCCGGTGTTCTATCGTCCGCAAATGAAACGAGGCATCATCGATGTGGCGACCTATAGGGAGGAATGTCGATGCTAATTCAGGGACTGGTAAACTATTATGACATTTTGGCTGAGGAAGGAAAGTTTGCCAAGACGGGTTATGCTAACGTACCTATCGACTATCTTGTGGTTTTAGACCCCGACGGTAAAATGGTGGGATTGACCGAACATACCAAAATGGCGATGGTGGGGAAAAAGGAAAAAGCTGTTCCGAAGACACTGGTTATGCCTAAGCGACATGATATCCCGGGGATTCACGCTAATATTTTAGAACACCGCGCACTTTATATCTTTGGACTCAACTTCGAAGATGGTAGATTGACACCGGAAGATCGCACTCATAAGGCAGTCAAATCCCACGAAGCTTTTGTAGCGACTACCTTGGCATTTATCGAGGGCATGGACAGTCCTTTAATCAATGCATTTCGTCAATTTGTACTCAACTGGTGTCCGGAAGAGGAGACGGACAATCCGCATCTACTGCCTCTAGGTAAAACCATTAGTTTAAAGCGTTTTTCATTTATATTAAATGCATCATCGGCAAAGCCTATCAGTGACGAAACGCTGATTCGCGAAAAATATGAAGCCATGTTGAAGGCCGGGAAAGGGACTAGCCAGGTGCAAGGGATATGTGCCGTTACGGGGGAGGTCGATGAGATCGCGCGATTACATACTAAAATTAAAGGTATGAAGGGGGGGCAATCTTCCGGTCAAACCTTGGTATCGTTTAACAATCCTTCGGAATCGTCCTATGGCTTGACACAGTCCTTCAACTCATCCATTGGTGTGCGTGCCATGGAAGCTTACACAGAGACGTTGAATTATCTTTTGTCTGATGCCGCACATCACTGTGCGTTTGGGGACACGACGCTGATATTTTGGTCGGAAGGTCCGGGCGATAGACCGGAGACCCTGCTGTCGGAGGCAATGTTTTTCGCCGATGATGACCGGGATCTGAACATGGAGCTCACCGAGCTGATGAAGGATGTCAGCTCAACCACGGTCATAGCTGAACGGCTTGATGCACGGACGATTGATCCGGATATCCCTTTCTATATTGTAGGGCTTAAGCCCAATGCGACCAGAATTTCCGTAAAATTTATCCATCGCTCTGAATACGCCAAGCTCATGTTTAATATAGCCAAGCACCAAAATGATGTGAACATTATTGGCAATGGGGATCAACCTTTGCCGCTTTTCTGGTTGATGAAACAACTGGAGCGGCAGGAGACCACTAAATCCAGCGGCACAAAAAAAGAGGATGGGGCGATGACGGCAAAAATCTTAGAAGCCATTATTACCGGAACCCCGTATCCCGCGAAAATGTTAAAAATACTGATTCACCGTGTGCGTATTGACCCCTACTTCAGATGGCAGCGCGCCGGTATGATCAAGGCTTGTATTAATAGAAATGTAGCGAAAGAGGAGGAACTATCCGTGGCACTCGATCTTGAAAACAAAACGCCCGCGTATCTTTGTGGACGGCTTTTTGCCGTGTTGGAGCTCATTCAGCGCAACTCCAGCACAAGTGATTTAAACCGAACCATTAAAGACGGCTACTTTGCTCAAGCATCATCCAAACCCGCCGTCGCCTTTCCAAAGCTGTTGCGCTTATCTCAAAATCACTTAAAAAAGATTAAACGAGATAGTGCAGAAGGCGGCAAGCGCACGCATCGATACTATGAAAACTTGATATCGCAAATTATGGACGACTTGACAGCTTTTCCGAAGCTGCTTAATTTAAATGAACAAGGGATGTTTATGATAGGTTACTATCATCAAAATCAGGAGTTATATAAGAAGTCGAACGGTCGGTCTCAGGCAGACCCTAAAGACCAAGATGTGAACTAAGGCGCTTAATAAGGAGGAAGGACATGACTGAAATTAACAATCGCTATGAGTTTGTAATGTTGTTTGATGTGGAAAATGGCAATCCCAACGGGGATCCGGACGCCGGCAATGCGCCTCGGATGGATGTGGAAACCGGGTACGGCTACATCACCGATGTGTGTCTAAAACGTAAAATACGCAACTATGTGGAGCTGGTCAAAGGCGATGAGGCACCGTATAAAATTTTAATTAAGAGCGATAGAGCGCTAAACGACAAGTTCAAAGAAGCTCACGAAGCTGTCGAAACACAGCGTGGTGAGAAAGTGAAAGATCATAAAGCAAAAAGCGCTGTCGACGATGCAAGGCAGTGGATGTGTAAACAATACTTTGACGTGCGTACATTTGGGGCTGTCATGTCGACCGGAGATGACCCTTGCGGCATTGTTCGCGGACCGGTACAACTAAATTTTGCGAAGAGTCAGTCGCCAATTAACATCGATGAACTCACCATTACCCGTCAGGCCATCACCACCGTTAAAGACTTCAATAATAAGAACACGGAAATGGGACAAAAGCATATCATTCCGTATGCCCTGTATCGCGGTGAGGGATACATTTCTGCAGCTCTGGGGCAAAAGGTCGGACTCACCGAAGACGATTTGGAAGTGCTTTTTGATGCGCTGGTCAATCTCTTTGAACACGATCACAGTGCCGCACGTGGAAAAATGAGCATGCGCAAACTCTATATCTTTAAACATGACAGTGTGCTGGGCAATGCTCCCGCTCACACCCTCTTTGATACCATCACCATTACACCGAAAACCGAAATCCCTCGCAGATTCACCGACTACGACATCACGGTAGCATCCCATCTGCCTGAGGGCGTGAGCTTGATAGAAAAACTTTAATTTGCAGCAATGGATAACTTTACCATTCGCAGCTTTCAACATTATCTCTATTGTCCTCATCGATGGGGATTGATCACCATAGGCTGCTGCTGGGAAGAAAATCTCTTTGTGACCAAAGCAAATCTCACTCATGAACGGGTTCATGCTCAGGGTGGGTACACACTACGAGGGCGTCGAAGTCTCACCGGAGTGCCGGTATACAATGACGAAGCAGCCATACACGGCGTCTTGGATTGTCTGGAACTGACCCCATCTCCCAAAGGCGTATCCGTGTCCGGAATGGATGGTACCTACGAGCTCACTATTGTAGAATATAAGCCCTCTGAACCGAAAGACCATCAGATACGTTATGACGACATGATGCAGCTCTACTTGCAAAAGCGTTGTGTAGATGGAACCTTTCACACGGATGCCGTGACCGTTGTCTATTATGCCGATACCAAACAGCGTCGTGAGGTCACTTGGGAAGACGCGGCGGACTATGAGGCGGCTTTTGAAAAAATCAAATCGGAGATGAGCGACTATCTCAGGCGAGGCGACATACCGACGATTCCAAAGGTTCAGCGCTGTGCCGGCTGTTCCATGAAAGCCATGTGTATGCCAAGCGGTCGAACGTCAGATTTTAAAGACAGCGTCCACCGTCTTATAAAGGAGGCCGACGGATGAGAAAAATGTTAAATACACTCTATGTCACCCAAGAGGATGCCTATCTGAGTTTGGACTCCGAGACGCTCCTTCTCTCCATTGGTGGGGACGTCAAGGCCAGGATACCTTTTGATAACATAGAAAACATTGTGTGCTTCAGTTATATCGGATGTTCTCCAGCGCTGATGGGCAAGTGTGTCAGTCAAAACATTCCCATCAACTTCATCAGTCCCTACGGCAAATATTGGGGGAAAGTCACATCCGGGACGCAGGGCAATGTCTTTTTGCGAGTAAGACAAATTGAAGTCTTTAAAACGCATAATTTAGAGCTCAGTATCAACACCATTGTGGCCAAGTGTCACAATGCCATACAGCTCATTCGTCGCTCTCAACATGACAATGAGGCTCTGCGAGATGATACGGAAGTACAACAGGCGGTGGCGATTCTCATGGAGAGTATCGACGGTGCGTTTCACGCCGCAGATGGGGCAACGCTCCTTGGGATAGAGGGTTACGCCGCCAAAACCTACTTTGGTATCTTTAATAAGCTGATCTTAAATCGAGAGTTTCAGTTCAGTTTTCGTACGAAACGTCCGCCAACCGATCCGGTCAATGCGATGTTGTCTTTTATGTATACCATCTTTACTGCCGAGTTTGCCGCGGGGCTTGAAACCGTGGGTCTCGACAGCTACATCGGCTATATGCATGCCCTGAGAAGCGGTCGGAATTCCCTGGCGTGTGATTTAATGGAAGAAGCACGGTGTATTATCGAGCGGTTCGTTCTCACTCTCATCAATTTGAAAATAGTAGGGATGGAGGACTTTGAGCAATTCGTCACCGGAGCGGTATATTTAAATGATAAAGGGCGGCGCAAAGTCCTTGCCAAATGGCAAGAGAAAAAACGTACCACCATTAAGCATGACTACCTCAATGAAACCATACCGCTGGGGCTCTTGCCCTATGTGCAAAGTAATCTGCTTGCCAAATATGTTCGTGGCGAATTGACACAGTATCCGAATTACTTACAGAAAGGAAATTGACCATGATGGTACTTATCAGCTACGACGTCGCTACAGGAGATAAAGACGGGCAGCGGCGGCTGCGATGTATCGCCAAGGAGTGTCAGAATCATGCACAGCGAGTACAAAACTCTGTGTTTGAAGCCAATTTGGATTATGGTACATTTTTAAAAATGAAAAGCCGACTCCTAGCCATTATGGATAAAGAAAAAGACAGCCTTCGATTTTACTATCTGGGCAACAACTGGAAGCATCGCGTGGAACATATAGGTGCCAAACCCGGCATGGACATGGAAGGGCCGCTGATTTTTTAGTCATGTGGGAGGTTGTTTATCCGGTATTTCCCTGACCGGTTCAGTCGGCATAGTTGTAAGATTTTCTGACGTCACATCTGTCGGGGAAGGGGATGTGATGCAAAAAGGCCGTCACCTTCGCCGAGGCAAAGTAAAGAAACATGTTTTAAAAGTTAAGAAAGTGAAAGAAGAAAAAAGATGAATAATGTCCGCCTCAAGATGTGGTGGTGTGAGAAAATTCGACTACGAAATGTAGCTGTCACGCCCCACACGGGGCGTGTGAGTTGAAATGTAAAAGAGATTGAAGAAGAAGCGAAAAAAGAAGGTCACGCCCCACACGGGGCGTGTGAGTTGAAATTTCAAATATATGGACAGGAATTTCAGAAACTTGGCGTCACGCCCCACACGGGGCGTGTGAGTTGAAATTATGTAAATATTCGTTTAGCTGTCGCCCAAGATGGTCACGCCCCACACGGGGCGTGTGAGTTGAAATAGTCAATACGAAACAAGGCTAAAAGAAGCAGGCGGTCACGCCCCACACGGGGCGTGTGAGTTGAAATTATCATAATTGGCCGTCATTTCTGGCGTAACGTGGTCACGCCCCACACGGGGCGTGTGAGTTGAAATAGAAAAGTATTTAATATCATTAACCTATACAGATGTCACGCCCCACACGGGGCGTGTGAGTTGAAATTGTTATTTTTAATTACCCTATGTTTAGAGAATGAAGTCACGCCCCACACGGGGCGTGTGAGTTGAAATGCGGTTATTCCTTCGTCAGCATAAACGCCAACAACGTCACGCCCCACACGGGGCGTGTGAGTTGAAATCCTTGACGGCAGTGTCAGCGACCGCAGGTTCATTTGTCACGCCCCACACGGGGCGTGTGAGTTGAAATCTAAAATAGAGGAGCGTGGGGAACGCATAAACAAGTCACGCCCCACACGGGGCGTGTGAGTTGAAATCTACGCCATCGGCGGCAGTGATATCTATGGTGTCGCCAGTCACGCCCCACACGGGGCGTGTGAGTTGAAATAAAAAAGGATTTGAAGCTGAAAAATCAAATGTCGCGTCACGCCCCACACGGGGCGTGTGAGTTGAAATTGTTAAATAAATCTGCGACCAGTTGCGGTTCAAGTCACGCCCCACACGGGGCGTGTGAGTTGAAATTAGAATTAGATTCAAATAATTTTACACTGTATATTGGTCACGCCCCACACGGGGCGTGTGAGTTGAAATGCATAAGACGATGCGTTGTGGATCATAATAAATCGTCACGCCCCACACGGGGCGTGTGAGTTGAAATTTATTTCTATGATGATTCCGTGTGTCATTTCCGGAAGGTCACGCCCCACACGGGGCGTGTGAGTTGAAATCTTCGTATTTTTTGAGGATAACTAGGAGTGTGTCGTCACGCCCCACACGGGGCGTGTGAGTTGAAATAGAAATGTATTACTTATTAGCGCGTCGCCATACCGTCACGCCCCACACGGGGCGTGTGAGTTGAAATAATCGACTGGATAAAAGACCTGGAAGATGAGGCGTCACGCCCCACACGGGGCGTGTGAGTTGAAATAAGCGCTGACTCCATCTCCATTAGCACCAGTGCAAGTCACGCCCCATACGGGGCGTGTGAGTTGAAATTATAAGTTGGTATATTCCTATTATAATAGTTATGGTCACGCCCCATACGGGGCGTGTGAGTTGAAATTATCGTCAGGCAAGGATTGGAACGTGGCGATACGGTCACGCCCCATACGGGGCGTGTGAGTTGAAATCTCAAGGCGTTTCGGTATCTTGTACTCCGTCTCGTCACGCCCCACACGGGGCGTGTGAGTTGAAATATCTACGGTATGCAAGCTCCTATGACACGCTTTCGTCACGCCCCACACGGGGCGTGTGAGTTGAAATTACGGCAAGCTGTATAGTTGACCATAAAAATGATGTCACGCCCCACACGGGGCGTGTGAGTTGAAATTAAAAATCCGTGCACGCGTTGCACGCACGTTGCACGTCACGCCCCACACGGGGCGTGTGAGTTGAAATTGTACCGACGGCTTGCCAATGACGGGGACAAACTGTCACGCCCCACACGGGGCGTGTGAGTTGAAATTACTTAGGCCCCGGCTTAGGTTTCTGTTTAGAGCGTCACGCCCCACACGGGGCGTGTGAGTTGAAATTTTGTACGGTTTTTGACTATCTAGCGTCCGGGTAAAAGTCACGCCCCACACGGGGCGTGTGAGTTGAAATGTTTTGCGTGCGGCGATGTGGTGATTGTGAAAGTCACGCCCCACACGGGGCGTGTGAGTTGAAATCATGTTGAAACGATTTTGAATATGCATGGAACGCTCGTCACGCCCCACACAGGGCGTGTGAGTTGAAATTTCCTCTCGTTGTTGATATAATAAAAGCAACGGCAGCGGCTTAATGCACGCCGAAAATATTTGCGAGTTGGTATATTCCTATTATAATAGTTATGATGTTCGCCAAAACATCAATAACTTTTAGGGCTGTATCAACTTTTTTATTTTCATCCATTTTTATCACCTCCCCGTTGTCACGCCCCACACGGGGCGTGTGAGTTTAAATATGCGCAAGGCGCGAGCCAACCTCACCGAGGCCAGTCACGTCCCACACAGGGCATGAGAGTTGAAATATATCATAGTTAGTATTAGTATAGTTATTATTATGTCGCACCTTATACGGGGTGTGTGAGTTGAAATACATATTAATGAAAATTTGTTAACGTCGCGCCCCGAAAGGGGCGTGTGAGTTGAACGGTACGTAGCGTGTAAAACCAAGAATAGAAAACCCCCGGTTTAACCGGGGGTTTCTTGTGTCATGCGATGATAGTATTGACGGCATAAAGTGTATTCGATTAGTCCTGTCGTAATACTAACGGCATGGTGCCTTTTGGCATCGTATATTTGTTTTTGTCCTTCATCCGAGTTTGAAATTCAGCTTTGGCGTCGCTGATCAGCTGCGGATCGGCTAAAAGCATGGCGCCTGCTTGGGTGAGGACTTCTGAAGCTTTCAGCATAGCTTTCATGGCATAGTCGTACTTGCCTTGTGCGACTTCCTGCCACGAGTGTGCGGCGGTACCGACGGCGTAGTTGCCCACTGTAATCTGACTGGTGGGCACGACGCGAGAGACGTTGCCCACGTCGGTGGAGCCGGGCATGACGAAGCTGCTCGGTTCATAGTCCAGTATGAAGTCGCAGAGGGCTTTGTCTTTTAAGTTATTATAGAGTTTTTCAGGGTTTGAGGTCATGCCGAAGGTTGGATCGGAGCGGATGTCCTCTTCGGTAGCGTGATCGGCGAACTGTTTGGCGTGTCGGATATCCTCCGGCGTGAATTCAGGCGGTCCGCATAGTTTAAAGGCCTCGTAGAGGACGCGTTCCAATGTTTGATTCGGGATGAGTTCCGATGCCGATTTATCAAAGATAATTTCCGGCGTGGTCTCTGTCATGAGTCCCGCACCTTCTACAATTTTTTGAAAACGGGCGTAGAGGGCGTCGGCCTTTTCGCTGGTGGTTGAGCGGATCAGGTAGATCCCTTCGGCATAGTTTTGCACCACATTCGGTGAAATGCCGCCGGTGTCGGTGATGGCATAGTGGATGCGGTCTGCCTCTTCGATGTGCTCGCGCAAGAAGTTGACGCCTACGTTGAGAAGCTCCAAACCGTCCAAGGCACTGCGACCCAGGTGCGGTGCGCTGGCGGCGTGGGTGCTTTTGCCATGAAAGCGGACAAAGACCTGAATATTTGCAAGGGATGACCCGGACCATACGGCGTTGACCACATAAGGATGCCAGGACAGAGCCACGTCCAGATTGTCAAACACACCGGCATTGGCCATGAAGGCTTTGCCGCTACCTCCTTCTTCACCGGGACAGCCAAAGAAGATGACTTGTGCGTCCAGCTGATGCTTGTCGATGTGATCTTTGAGCATGAGGGCGGCACCGGCGGCAGCCGTGCCCAGCATATGGTGACCGCAGCCATGGCCGTTGTGAGCGTCGTCCCTTTTCTCTTCAGTAGCGATACCGCTCTTTTGGCTGAGGCCGGAGAGGGCGTCGAATTCTCCCAGATAGCCGATCTTCACTTGTCCTGTGCCGTAGGTGGCTTTAAAGGCTGTCGGGATACCGGCGAGACCGCTTTGGACGGTAAAGCCGTGGCTTTCCAGTAAGGTTTGAAGGGCTTTTGATGACTGAAATTCTTCAAATTTAATTTCCGCGAAGTCCCAGATGTTAAAGGCTGTTTGAATGAGTTCGTTGTTATAAGTCACAATAGACCTCCTTTAAGCTTTGACAATTTTTGCGCTGATCCATGCGCCGACCAGACCGAACACGGTCAGACCGAGGGTGAACATGAGAGCTGTGGACAAGCCGAAAGATAAGTTTACATTCAACATCACCGGCATCATGGCAAAGGTAATGGCGCTCAGGATGGAAAAGGCGATGGAATAGTTGTTCAGCGCCGGGGTTTCAAATTCGGGATCGCAAATGCGAAGGAGTAACAATCCTGTGAGGAAGACACCGGTACTCATGCCGAGGGTTGCCACCATGGTTTCGAACCAGGCATCACGGAGAAACTTTTTGCATAGCAACAGAAGCAAGCCCACGGTGACCACATAACCCAACAGGCACATAAAGAGAATCGGAATGAGATAGCTCATTACCGCTTCCACCGGCAGGGAGGCAATGGCGGCGATGACGGCAAATTCCGTAAACGGACCGGTAATCTTGCCTTTGATTTTAGCATCGATTAAAAAGCTGAGGCCCATTTTATTGATCAGACTGTTGAGGATGAACATTACGATGATGCCGTACGCCCACACGGAAATATTGTCAAGGCCCGGAATGTGCAGTGACTTGGTCATACTCAGGATGGCATAGGCGATAGAACAGCCTACAAAGATGATGGCAGCGTGGAAAGCCACGGTATCTAATGATGAACTGGACGTGGTTTCACGACCGGCACTCGGGTGGGATGTGATGTCGGTGTCATAGCCGACGGCTGTGGTGCGCGGAATGTCCCCCGGCTTATCCAACACGGCGGTGTAACCTTTACGAGCCGCCCAATTGATGAGCACCATACCGATCAGGATCCCGCCGACGATACCGAAGGTGGCGGTAGTGATGGCAACGCCTTGTGCCGTCTCCCAGTATGGCAGGTTGGCTTCCTGAAGCATCTGACCTAAGATGGCGGCAGTACCGTGACCGCCGGTATAGCCGATCGGCAGCTCCCAGCCAAAAGTTTCATAGAGATCATAAGAACCTTGAAAGACGTAGTTTGTGATAAATCCCAGTGCGTACTGCGCATAGTAGGCGGCGATCATGATAAAGAGCAGCGGCAGAATCGGTTTGATAGCGCTCTTTTGACCACCGGCGTTACTGCTACCAAGACCCAGCGGCGTTGCAGTGACTACAGGCACGATCAGTATGCCCGGCAGCAGTGACCAGAAGGACACCCAGTCTTCAGGAATAGGCAGTACATTGAAGACAATAGGCCCCAGCAGCAGAAGAATAAATCCTCCAATGACGCTGGCAGGCAAGAAGGTCTTTTGGAAGAAGGGCACTTTTGCACGCAGGAAAAAACCGAGCAGCAAGAAAATACTCAACACCCCTAAACTTTTTAATGCATCAGTCAGTAAAGCACTTGTCATAAACTTTCCTCCTTTTTCACAATAAATTATCAAAACCATTATAACATAGATTTTTACGAGCCAATGTACAAAACCGTGTCGGAAGATGCAAAGATTTTATAACATGAGGTGAGCGGCAACGGTTTTGGGATGCGCTTATCGGTGAACAAACAACCGACGGAGGCCGGTGTAGTCTAGCGAAGCTAAAATTCTTTACTGATTACGGTGAAAATCAAAGTAAATTTTACGCTAAAGTCATCGTCGCTATATACGGATAAATTATACTGGCTCTATAGTCAAAAAACGGAGGAGGACTTATGAAAAAGATGATGTTAAGCGGACTTATTGCCCTGTTGATGTTGACTGTCGGGTGCAGTGCACCGGCGCCGGCAAAACAGCCTGCCCCTGAGAGTAATGCCGCGGAAGCTCAGAGCGATGACGGCAAGATCCACATCCATTTTTGGTACGCATGGAAAGATAAAATCGGCGAAAGTAATGAAGCCTTAGTTAAAAAGTTCAATGAATCTCAAGACAAGATTGTCGTCGAAGCGGCATATCAAGGAACATATGATGAGCTTCATGCCAAGACCCAAGCGGCCTTTGCCGCCGGAGACGCGCCGGAAGTGACGGAAAATGAAATTGCATCTATGGGCATTTTTGCCAAAGGCGGTATGACGCAGGATCTATCGGCCTTTGTCGATGACAGTTTGCGTTTGGAGGATTTCAACACAGGCCTCATGGACAATGCCTATGTGGACGGTAAATTGTACGGCTTGCCGTATCTGCGTTCCACGCCGATTCTCTACAAAAATGTGGACATGTTAAAAGCTGCAGGTCTGGATCCGGCCGGTCCGAGAACGTGGGACGAATTTACACAGTACTGTGAAGCCCTTCGCACTGGGGATCAATACGGATTTACGACCAATATGTACAACTGGACTTTTGAAGGGATGGTGTCTCAGGCAGGCGGCAGCATGTTGGGAGACGACGGCATCACCCCGACGTTTAATGAAGCGTCCGGGGTGGAAGCCGGCGAGTATTGGCAGACTTTAGCGAAGCGTGACCTGATGAAGGCAGTCTTTGGAGACACTGCCACCGAAACCATGCGTGCCGACTTTGCGAACAAGAAAGCGGCCATGTTCTATGCGTCAACGGCGGATTTGAGCTATAATCTGCAGTTGGCAAAAGAAGCGGGAATCACTTTAGATGTCTCGTATATGCCGAAAAATGTGAAGTATGCCGTACCGACCGGCGGATGCAATGTGGTGATGACTGCGGGGCTTTCTGAGGACAAACAACAGGCGGCATGGACGTTTATGAAGTGGCTTACCGATACGGATCAGACGGCCTATTCATCCTCCTATACAGGGTACCTGCCGTCGCGTTACTCTGCATTGGAGACCGACGTCATCCAAAATCTCTACAAAGAGACACCCCAGTTTAAAGTGGCGGTGGATCAATTGGAATATGCCACCGGTCGCCCTATGACTGTGGGTTATCCTGAAGTATCTCAGATTCTTATGGAGGAAATGACGAGGCTGGTTCAAGATCCGAGTTTGGATGTCAAGACAGCTTTTGACGGCGTGGCAGAGCAGGCTAAAAGCATATTGAAATAAGGGCTGCTTCGGAGCTTTCAGTATCATTATTAAAGAGGAGAAACATGGCATCTATTGAACTTCGTAATGTGTCCAAGCAGTTTAAGGACATGTATGCAATTAAACATATTGACCTGACTATTGAAGACGGATCGTTTACTGTCCTGGTTGGCCCTTCAGGCTGTGGCAAATCCACCACACTGCGTATGATTGCAGGGTTGGAGCGCCAGAGTGAAGGTGACATCTACATCAATGATCGTCTGGTCAATGATGTATCGGCGGCAGATCGCGGCGTCGCAATGGTCTTTCAAAACTATGCACTCTATCCGACGATGACGGTGCGTCAAAATATTGAATTCGGTCTGATTAACAACAAAGTGGAGAAGGCGAAGCGCAATGCACTGATTGAAGAAATTTCCGAGATTGTATCCTTAGACGGTTATATGGATCGGATGCCCAGTGAGCTCTCCGGGGGACAACGTCAGCGTGTGGCTCTGGCTCGCGCCATGGTTAAAAAGCCGGACGTGTTTATTCTTGATGAACCGCTGTCCAATTTAGACGCCAAGCTTCGTGTGAAGATGCGTCTTGAGCTGATCAAACTCCACCAGAAGCTACAGACCACCTTTATCTATGTCACCCATGACCAAATTGAGGCCATGAGCATGGGCACGAAAATTGTGCTGATGAACGAAGGCAAGATTATGCAGGAGTCGACACCGGCAGAGATGTACGATTTTCCGGAGAATCTCTTCTCTGCGCAATTTATAGGCAGTCCGCCAATGAATATTCGCACGATAGATCAAGTGGGGCCGTTGTTTGAGACAATGGATCCGGATGTGGCGTACATGGGATTTCGTCCTGAAGGCGCACACTTGACCAAAGTCTACAGCCACAAGGATGCTGTACAGTTCAGCGGCTATATTGAGTCTGCGGAAGTTTTGGGGTCGGAGATTATCTATAGCCTCTGCGGCGGCTCCGGGGAGCTGATATTTGTCAAAAGTTTCGACAAGAAGCATACTTTAAACGGCAATGTGTGGGTAGAAATTCCTCGTGAGAACTTGGTCTTTTTCAATGCCAACGGCGATGTGATCAAGCGGGAGGTACACAACACGCTAAGAGAGGATCGCTATGACAAAGCACAGTAGTTTTCCCTATCTGCTCGTCTTGCCGTCGCTGGTGTTCTTCGGGTGCTTTTTCGTGTTTCCCATTGCCTATATGGTCTATCTGTCGCTCTTCGACTGGAACTTTGTCACCCCCACGATGAACTTTGTGGCTCTGGAGAACTTTAAAACGCTCTTTGCCGACGCTCGATTCCGTCAAGTTGTTGTCAACACGGTGATTTACACCGTCCTCACTGTAGGTCTCACTCAGACGCTGTCGCTGCTGCTTGCCGTGGCGCTGAATAAAAACGAAAAAATTTATACGTTGACGCAGACCGCCATCTTTTCACCCTACATTATCAGTCTCGTGTCAATCTCTATGTTGTGGATGTGGATGATGGATGTGGACTACGGTCTGCTCAATTATGTCTTACATCTCTTCGGGCTGAAGGAAGTAGCGTGGATCACAGATCCCAACGTGGCGCTGTATTCGTTGGTACTTATTTCCGTATGGAAAAGTATCGGCTACTACACCCTGATCTTTATCGCCGGCTTGCAGTCCATTCCGAAATACATTCATGAAGCGGCCATTATGGATAACACGTCGCCGGCTCGCAAGTTCATTCATATCACCTTGCCCATGCTCTCACCGACGATTTTCTTTACCGGGATCACGAGTCTTATCGCCTGCTTTAAAGTTTTTGAGACAATTGCCATTATGACGCAGGGGGGACCGGCCAACGCAACCAACACCTTCGTCTACTTTATCTACGAGTACGGGTTTAAATTCTTTAAAATCGGCTATGCGTCGGCGGCAGGGGTGGTACTCTTAGGTATTGTGTCGGTGCTCACCGTGATCTACTTTAAGACCATGGCCAAACGGGTCTACTATCAATAGGGGGAATTATGGAAGTCGTAAAAAAAGTCTTGCGATATGCTCTTTTGGCTGTGCTCATACTTATCTTCGTCGCACCCTTTGTGTGGATGGTGCTCACATCCTTTAAAAGCCTTGGCGAGACGCTGACTTTTCCGCCGGAACTGTTCCCTAAAGCGTGGCAAGTACAAAATTATGCAGAAGCCTGGCGCTCCGGACCTTTTTTGCACTATCTTGTGAACTCCTTAGTGGTGACGGTACTGGTGCTTCTTTTGCAGATGACCACGACCGTACTTGCCGCCTATGCCTTTGCGTGCTATGACTTTAAAGGCAAGGGCGTGCTCTTTTTACTCATTATCATCACCATGATGATTCCCGAGCAGCTGACTTTCTTGCCGATTTTTCTGATGATGAGCTCGACAGGACTGTTAAATACCATCTGGTCGTTGGTACTACCAATGGGGGTGAGTGCCTTCGGGACATTCCTTTTAAGACAGCGCTTTATGCAAATTCCGAACGAGCTTATTGAAGCCGCGCGCCTTGACAACGCCTCGGAGATGCGTATTCTGCGCTATATTATGCTGCCTCAGGCGAAGTCCACCCTCACGACCTTAGCCTTATTCAGTTTTATCAGCACATGGAACAATTATTTCTGGCCGCTTGTAATGACCACCAACGATGCTGTGCGGACGCTGCCTCTTGGGGTTGCCATGCTTCGCTCATCTCAAAACGGCATTGCTTGGAATGTACTGATGGCGGGTAACATCATCTTGGTACTGCCTATCATTATAGTCTATCTGTTAGCTCATAAAAAAATTGTCGATGCCTTTGTGTATACCGGCATCAAATAGGAGGAACGATGCGACCGCTTTTTATCATTTCACTGGACGCTTTAGGCGATACGGACGAAGCTGTCTATAAAGACATTCCGTTTTTTAAGAAAGCCATTGAACACGGAACATGGATACGAAAATTTACATCCATTTATCCCACCCTCACCTATCCCGTCCACGCCACCATAGTTACCGGGCGCTATCCGGATACTCACGGGATTGTGAACAATTTGAAACTGCAGCCTGAAAAGCTGTCGATGGACTGGTACTGGGATGAGCCGTCCCTTCAGGGCGACTCCATTTTTCGTGCGGCCCATCGCCGAGGGCTGAGCACCTGCGCCCTCTGTTGGCCGGTGAGTGCCGATGGACCTATTGACTACAATCTGCCGGAGATCTGGCCTCGAAGCGGCGAGTCCTACCTGGAATTTATCACGGAAAAATCCAGTGAAGGCTATGTCAACGAGCTCACCGAAGCCATTGACCTCACTGACAGCGCTCCAACGCAGCCCGAAATAGACGACTATATCGTCAAGGCAGCTCTTCATACGTTTAAAGCTCATAAGCCGGACATCACCTTGATGCACATCGTTCAAATTGACGGTGCCAAGCATAAATTTGGACCGTACGGCAAGGAGGTTGATGCGGCGATTTGCACGGTGGGACAACGTCTCGAGACGCTGTTTCAGGGGATTGATGAGGTGACGACGGACTATGATGTGATGATTCTTTCGGATCACAATCAGCTGCCGACACACTCTGAAATTCGTTTGAATGCGTGGCTTGCGGCCATGGGTTATCTTCAAGCCGATGAGGACGGTATGGTAGCATCGTACCGGGCTATCTTTTTCTCAGGTAACGGCTCCGCCGCCCTCTATGCCGAGAATGATAACGTGGCAGCAGAGATCGAGATGAAACTTCGAGAAGCCGATATCGCGGGGATTAAGACGATTTACAGCACAGCGGACGTGCCGGGACTTCGTGTCGATCCTACAGCGAAGCTCTATGTGGAAGCCGAAGCCGGGTATGTCTTCGGTCAATCGGCGAAAGGCGATGTGGACGGGGCGTCCAACCCTACTCACTACCGAGGCAATCACGGGTATCATCCCAATACGGCGGACTACGGTGCCATGGGTCTATTCTTCGGACCATCCTTTCAAGAGGGAAAAGTCATCGAGGAAGCCGCGCTGATTGAATTTGCACCTACTGTGGACGCCATGTTGGCGTTAGGTCTTGAAGGTGCGGAGACTGAAGGCATGGATGTGCTGAAGTAACATTGTTGGTATTTTTACCTGTTACGTTTTCAAATCTGAATATTTTGTCTTTAAAATAAATGTATCGCCGGCAATAAGCTTTCTGTATTGCAATGAGAAACGGCTTGATTTCAACGGTTTAAAATTAATGGTCGATGAAAAATGAGGACGGGGATTAAAAAAGATGAATTTTCCTATGGACAAGAAAACTGAAATCCTTTATAGTAGGTCCATAGTCAAAATGACGAAGAAAAGAAAAGTAACAGTCTGAAAGCTTTACAGAGAATCCGTGGTTGGTGAGAGCGGAGGAGTGGCAGGGGTGTGAAAATGGTCTTGGAGTCAAAGCGGTGAAGATTTTAACTGCTTTCGGGAGCGCCCGTTACAGCGCCAGAGTATGATAGTACTTGCAGAGGCATTCATCGTGAGGTGAATGTGAATTAAGGTGGTAACATGAGCGCGCTCATCCTTTATTGGATGGGCGCTTTTTTATTTACCGACAGGAGGAAAAGATGAGCGAATATCAAAAAGTCGATGTGGTTGTTGAAGAAAAAGTTAATACGTATAAAGACATTGCATTACAAATACATGGCAAGCCGGAAGTCAGCAACTATGAATTCTTTGCCTGTGAGACGTTAAGTCAACAGTTGAAAGCGGAGGGGTTTGAAATCCGTACCGATGTGGCGGGACACCGCACGGGATTTACGGCAAGCTACAAAAGTTCAAAGCCCGGCATTGTGGTGGTGTTTTTAGCGGAATATGATGCCCTTCAGGGCATCGGACATGCCTGTGGCCACAACCTCTTCGGAAGTATCTCGGCCCTTGCGGCAGTGGCCTACAAAGCTTATATTGGCGAAGTAGGCGGCGAGGTTCGGGTGTATGGGACGCCGGGGGAAGAAGGCGGCGAAAACGGTAGCTCCAAAGGTAGTTTTGTCCGTGAAGGGTTCTTCGATGATGTGGATATTGCGTTGGCACTGCATCCGTCGTCGGACAACGGTCGGACCGGTAAGAGCCTGGCTGTAGCGCCGGTGGATATAGAATTCTTCGGGAAAAGCGCCCACGCATCCGGACAACCGGAAAAAGGCATCAATGCGCTGGACAGTGTCATTCAAGTGTTTAACGGCGTCAATGCGTTGCGTCAGCACGTCACCGACGACGTTCGGATTCACGGGATTATTACCAACGGCGGCGAAGCACCGAATGTGGTACCCGATTATGCCAGTGCAAGGTTTTACCTGAGAGCCAAATCCCGACCCGCGTTAGATGAGCTCTATACCAAGTTTGAAAATATTGTCAAAGGCGCGGCACTGCAAACCGGAGCCACTTACAAATTCGGTCTCTTTCAAAACAGCGTGGACAATGTGGTGCCGACACCACGGTTTGATGATCTCTTTGAAGCGTATTTAAACACGTATGGGGAGACGATACCTGACACGCCAAAGAAAGGCGCCGGCTCTACCGATGCCGGCAATGTCAGCCAAGTGGTGCCGACACTGCATCCGCAGATTCGTATTTCCGACGTGCCGGTGGCAGGCCACAGCATTGAATTTCGAGAGGCGGCGAAGAGTGAGCTCGGACTTCGAAGCATTGATATCGGCTCGCGAGTTCTTGCCAAGACCGCACTGCATTTAGCGGAGCACCCTGAGGAGCTGAAGGCCGTTAAAAGTCAACATCATGAGAATGTGTTACATCAGTAGGTGAAGTCAAAGTATGATTGAATTAAGCCATGTATCGAAAACCTTTCAACTCAAAAGCGGCGCCGTCCATGCGGTAAAAGATGTCAGCCTCACGATAGCGGACGGCGAAATCTTCGGGGTCATCGGATACAGCGGCGCCGGGAAAAGTACCTTGGTACGTTGTATCAACGTGTTGGAACGCCCCACCGAGGGAACGGTCGCTGTGGACGGCGTGGAGCTCACCGCGTTAAATGAAAAAGCGTTGAGGCGGGAGCGGACAAAAATCGGCATGATTTTTCAACAGTTTAACCTCTACCGTTCACGGACCGTCTTTGACAATGTTGCCTTTGCGCTGCGACATCGGGGTCTGGATAAAGGGACGATTCAAGAGCGTGTCGATGAACTTTTGGAGCTGGTGGGCATTTCAGATAAAAAGCACGTCTATCCTTCTCAACTGTCCGGGGGACAGAAACAGCGTGTTGCCATTGCCAGGGCGCTTGCCAGCAGGCCGAAAGTGCTCCTCTGTGATGAAGCCACATCCGCTTTGGATCCACAGACGACCAAATCGATCCTGGACCTTTTAAAAACGCTGAACCGAAAGCTGGGCATTACCATTGTGGTCATCACTCACGAGATGGCGGTCATCAAAGACATTTGCCATCGTGTGGCGGTGATGGAAGACGGCAAAGTGGTGGAACTCAATGATGTCGTCTCCATTTTCTCCAACCCGAAAGCACCGATCACCAAGGACTTCATCAATTCTACCTCAAATCTCAGCCGCATTCATGAGCTGATTAAAGATCGTGCACAGGTGGTCGCCCTGAAGCCGGGGCAAAAGATATGCCGACTGGATTTCACCGGATCCTTTACCAAAGAAGCCATTATTTCACAAATTTCTCGAGAATTTGACGTGGATGCCAGCATTATCTTTGCCAGCGTCGAAACCGTGCAAGATACGGTATTCGGCTCTCTCATTATCATCTTAAACGGCAACGCTGCCAACCACGACGCGGTCTTTAAATTTTTACAATCCCGCAACATTACTACGGAGGTGATCCAAGTTGCATAATCTCGCAGCAACCTATTTACCTAACTTAACCGATTACTTTGAAGAATTCGTTCAAAGCATTGTGGAGACGCTGCAGATGCTTGCAGTCTCAGGTCTTTTCGCCTTCGTTTTGGGGATTGCGCTGGGAACGCTACTCGTGGTGACACGGGAAGGCAACATCCTGGAAAATCCGGTGGTTCATCATGTGCTGGACAAATTGGTGAACCTCTTTCGATCCATTCCCTTCGTCATTCTCATCACCGTGCTGATTCCGGTGACAAAGGTTGTGGCCGGGACCTTTATCGGTGTCAAAGGGGCGATTTTCCCACTGATTGTCGGCTGTACACCCTTCTTCGTACGGCAGGTGGACATGGCGCTGTCCGATGTGGACCGGGGTCTTGTTGAAGCGGCACAAGCCATGGGACTGTCACCGCTTGAGATTATCTTTAGAGTCTATCTCAAGGAAAGTATTCCTGCCCTTGCCCGATCGACCACTATCACCGCCATCAGTCTCTTAGGACTCACCGCCATGGGCGGCGCTGTCGGCGGCGGGGGACTGGGTTCGTTTGTCATTCGTTACGGACACAACCGGTTCTTTCAAGATATCACGTATGTATCCGTGATCGTCATCTTAATTTTAGTATCCATTATCCAAGGCATTGGCAATGTGGTAATAAAGAAAACAACACACTAGGAGGAACATATGAAAAAATTAGTAGTCATTTTCAGTTTATTGTTGGTACTTACCGCGTGCGGCGCGAAGAACAACGCCGGCGGCAATGGGGGCGCAGAAGGGGAGAGCTCGGAGCGCACCACAGTGAAAGTCGGACTCACCGGCAGTGAGTCCAAAGTTTGGAGTTATATTGCCGATGAGGCGGCTAAAGAAGGCATCGATGTGGAATTGGTTTTCTTTGATTCCTATCCGCTCCCGAATGCGGCGCTCGCATCCGGAGAAATTGACCTGAACAACTTCCAGCACAAGAGCTATTTGGAAAAAGAAGTGGCGCAACACGGTTATGATCTTACCGTTCTCGGCGAGACCGTCATCGCACCGCTTGGCATTTATTCCAATCAGTTAAAGGACGTCAGCGAGATCAAAGACGGCGACAAAATTATCATTCCTGACGATGTGACCAACGGTGGGCGTGCACTGCTCTTATTGGAAGCGAACGGTCTCATTGAGGTGGACGATGCGGCAGGCTATACGCCGACACTAAAAGACGTCACCAACCCTCGCAATTTTGATATTGTGGAACTTGCAGCGAACAACACACCTGCGGCCCTCGCCGAAGCACCTCTTGTCGTCATCAACTCCGGGGTGGCTGTCGACGCAGGGATGATTCCGACACAAACGGCCCTGGTACTTGAAGACGCCGCAGTGGGAGACAGTCCGTATATCAATGTCATTGTGGCACGCACCGAAGATAAAGACAAACCGGAACTGAAGCGTCTTGTGGAAATCTACCACACCGACAAAGTCAAAGCCATCACGGAAGAAGAAACAAAAGGCTCTTCTATTCCGGTATGGTAACGACGTATCCGGAAATAGTGATCTGATAAAAAAGAGATGAGCATAGACTCATCTCTTTTTTGTGTGTTAAACGGATTTTGCAGGAAAGACCGTGATGTCATTGGGTAGACACGAGGGCGTTAGAGCCGAGGGAGCTATGACACCTGCACTTGTTTGACACTAACGTGATTTGCGTCATGAATAAAGACCGAGCAACATCTTATGCGCCTAAGGGCACTGGAGAGCAGGTGCTATAAGAAGAATAGTGTAGTGTACCCGGCGGCGGTCCAATGCGGGGCATAAAAAAAGGATGACCGAAGTCATCCTTTTGTAAGTGTCGTGTTACATGCCCATCCCCATCTTAGTCGCAATGTCCAAGAATTTGGTGATGATTAAAGCGTTGGTGAGATTGCTGATAAATCCGCCGATAACCGGCACGACGAAAAAGGCCAGCTTGGAATAACGATACTTATCACAGACCGTCTTCATGGTCGTCATGGAGACCGGCACGGCACCGGTACCGAAGCCGAGGTGTCCTACAGCCATCACTGCGGCGTCATAGTTCTTACCCAGTAAGCGGAAGGTTAAGAAGTAGACGAAGATCAAGATAAGGACAACTTGTGCCATGAGCAGGACGATGAGTTGAAAACCGAGGCCGGCCAGCTGCCACAGTTTCATGGACACAATGGACATGGATACGAAAAGGCCGAGAGAAAATTCACCGACCGTATCAATGGCTTCCAAAAGGTCGTCTTTAGCTCGGCCGGTTTTGTCCAAGACGACACGCACCAGGATACCGCCGAGCATACAGCATACGTGGATCGGAATGTTTTGGCCGGTCTTTTGTAAAAGTAAAAAGACACCTTGTCCAATACCGCAAGCGAGAACAAGCATATACATGGCAGAGATCACGTTAGCTTTATTCATCATAACAGTCTCTACGGTTTCGTTTAAGCTGCGGGAGGCATTATCCAACACAGTGTCTTCAAAGTGGTATTTTCGTACCAGGAAATTCCCGAACGGTCCACCGAGAAGTGAGCCTGCGATCAGGCCGAAGGTTGCAGCGGCGATGGCCACTTCCATAGCGGCGGATTGGCCGGCTTCAACAGCGATAGGAGCAAAGCTTGCTGCGTTACCGTGTCCGCCTGTCATAGGAATGGAGCCGGTCATCATGGCGATGAGGGGATGTACACCTAATGCCGAGCCGACCCCGAGGGCCAGGGCGTTTTGAAGTGTAGCAAGAACGGCGGCGAGTACGGCGAAGATGACCACCAAGATGCCACCTTTTTTCAAAAGTGCCATACTTGCAGCAGCACCGCTTGCGGCAAAGAAAATACAATAAAATAAGGAATTGACCGTGTCAAAGTCAAATTCAGGTTCCAAAATATTGGCATAGTATAAGATCATGGTGATAATGGCAATGAGCGTGCCTCCGACAACAGCTGCCGGCAGACAGTATTTCTTCAAAACAGGGAATTTTGCTCGAAGAAAATCTCCAATGTAGATGCCCAATACGCCGAGAAATAACGTTTCGAACATACCGAAGTTTACAACTAATCGTTCCATCTTTTTCCTCCTTAGTAACTATTTATTGTTTAATTTTAAAGTAATACAGGGACAAATTCAACCTCAGAAATGCTCTTTTAGTAGGTTTTGAAGCGGTACACAAGACGGATAAAGAGGCGTTCATTTCAAGAAAAGTATGTTATAATCAAAATAATAAAATGTTTTACTTGTTCTGGAGTAGGCGCCAAACACGGCAGAAACACGGAAAGGCCACTGATTTATTGATTATGTGGCAGGTCGCTCACCTGATGTTTCCCTAATCGGTCCACTCAGCATAGTTGTAAGATATAGTTGTAAGATTCCTCTCCCGAGACATGAATTGGAGAAGGGGACGTGATGCAAAAAGTCCGGCACCTTCGCAAGGGAAAAGTAAAGAAAAAAGTTTTAAAAGTATAAGAAAGAAAAAGAATAAAAAAGATAAATAATGTCCGCCTCACGATATGGTGGTGTGAGAGAAGTCGTCTACGAAATGTAGCTGTCACGCCCCACACGGGGCGTGTGAGTTGAAATTTGATGGTACGTTAATATCGCTTGGCGTTGTAGGTGTCACGCCCCACACGGGGCGTGTGAGTTGAAATTTATTAAATCTTCATAAGTTTTTAAGTTTTTTATTGTCACGCCCCACACGGGGCGTGTGAGTTGAAATCTTCCGTCTTCGCCGTAATGTCCTTTATCACACTGTCACGCCCCACACGGGGCGTGTGAGTTGAAATGTATAATATAGTTTTTATCGCTTATAAGTTAGAAAATGTCACGCCCCACACGGGGCGTGTGAGTTGAAATTTGTATGAAAATGGGGTCAATTCTAAATCAATTCAAGTCACGCCCCACACGGGGCGTGTGAGTTGAAATCCGCATAAGATTTTAAACCGGCTTTATTCACCAAGTCACGCCCCACACGGGGCGTGTGAGTTGAAATGTTAATGATCGGCAAATCATAATCTAACGGGTGTGTCACGCCCCACACGGGGCGTGTGAGTTGAAATACCAAATTCGCTGGCAAATTTTTCCGACGCCGTCGTGTCACGCCCCACACGGGGCGTGTGAGTTGAAATCTGGTTATATAAAATCCGCACCTACAAGAAAGGTCACGCCCCACACGGGGCGTGTGAGTTGAAATAAAAGACAGAAAGAGACCATCGAAGACAAGTATAAAGTCACGCCCCACACGGGGCGTGTGAGTTGAAATGACCGAGAATGGATAATTGGCCACAATCAGGTCAAGTCACGCCCCACACGAGGCGTGTGAGTTGAAATTTATTAAAGAGTTTCAATCTAAATACACTACAATAGTCACGCCCCACACGGGGCGTGTGAGTTGAAATTTTTATGATGTTACTATCAGATGTTGAGTTATTCGTCACGCCCCACACGGGGCGTGTGAGTTGAAATTAAAAATCCGTGCACGCGTTGCACGCACGTTGCACGTCACGCTCCACACGGGGCGTGTGAGTTGAAATTGCCCTTGAAGGGGTGACGCCGTACGGTGCGCTTCAGGTCACGCCCCACACGGGGCGTGTGAGTTGAAATATGTGATTGGTGACGAGATAGAAACAATTATGAACACGTCACGCCCCACACGGCGAGTGTGCGTTGAAATGGCTGTATTAAGTAAAAATCATTATGGCAGCGACCTATGTGTCACGCGGCACACGACCGTATGATTTTTAGCTGGAATGGCCATAGTATGATACAAAAGAGTGTGGTGTCTAGGCGATTATATTCGGATAACGGCTTTTCACATTGAATAAAACAGCACGCTGCGGCGTGCTGTTTGCCTTTAGCGTGCTGTATCATTATTGGAGTGGAGATAGCGAATCATGCCGGGGATGTTTTCTGTAGGTTTGATATGAAAGCGGTGAATGGTGTAAGGATCTTCTTTAAGATGATTCAGGGTTGTGGCTGTGTAGTTTGCGCCGACAAACCCGAATTGTAAGCCGGAGTCCTGAACGGCTTTTAGCGCGAGGTCGTTTGTGGCGGCACCGGGATAAGCGATAGCAAAGGGGAAGATAGAGGCCAATTGATAGATGACGTCGTTATTCCAGACCAAATCATTTTTCACTTTGGTGTAGAATGCCGCGTCAGTTTCACCGGGGAGCTTGGTGGACAGAAAAGTTTTGCCTTTGTCCTTACCGCTTAAAAAAGTGCCGTCCAAGCTGTAAGTGTGAGACCCGAAAGCCATCCCGTCTTCGCTCATGGTGATGATGTCCTGGGGATCCAAAAAGCCGTCGGTACCGAGCAGGGATCCCACGATAAAGATGGAGCCTCGCGCACCGTATTTTTTTAAAATGGGATAGGCTGTGGTGAAATTATCTTTATAGCCGTCGTCAAAGGTGATAAAGACGGGATTGTTCGGCAAGGACATATCGCCGTTGGCCAAGGCTTTCAGGTCATTTAAAGTTAAGAAGGTAAAGCCTTCGTCATGAAGGCCTGAAATCATGGCTTCAAAGTCTTTCGGTGCGACGGCATACTCATTCCCCGGGTCGTCGCTGATGGCGTGGTAAGTCAGGACGGGGATGGTTCCCGGGCCTACGGTGCGTATAAAATTGAAATAAATACCCCCGGCGAGGGCCAGGGCGATAAGAATCATGATAATGCGTTTCATAAAATCCTCCACAATTATTTTCATTGTAGCACATATGGTATAATTTTCTCCAAAGGAGAAGGTAAATTCATGAAAAAAGACCAAATTGGAAAGATTATCCGTGCTGAGTTTCCCAACCGTACGGTAGCAGATGTAGACGGACGTGAGATAAAACTAAAAGGCGGTTTGTTGGGACAGACCGTGCGTCTGCATCAAAGCAATCGAAAAAAGGGGAAGCTCTTGGAGGTGTTAGAACGGGGGCCTATGGAAGAAGCGGCACATTGTCCCCGCGCAGATATCTGTGGTGGCTGTACCTACCAAACCCTAAGCTATGACAAGGAAGTAGTATATAAAGGGGCACTGCTTAAACAACTCTATCAGAAGGAGCTAGGCATGGACCTTGAGTTGATACCGTCTCCGATGTCGCAAGCATATCGGAACAAGATGGAGTATACATTCTCTGACGCGTATAAAGACGGGCCGCTCAGTTTGGGTCTGCATCAAAAAAATCGATTTTATGACGTGGTAGACACTGAGGGGTGCAATATTATCCATGAAGACTTTAATACCCTTCGCTCCTTCACTCGGGACTACTTTGACGGCGTGCTCAAGCCCTATCACAAGCGCCTTCATACCGGTGTGCTCCGCCATCTGCTCATTCGCAGATCCGGAATTGGAGAGATTGTCCTCTCCCTTGTGACCGCAAACAGTGATTACGACTTCACCGATTACTTTGAGCAGTTAAAGACATTGCCTCTTGAAGGGGTGCTCGTCGGTGCCACCCAAACCATCAACAACAGTTTCTCGGATGCCATTGTACCGGAGGATGTTATTATCCACTTTGGTCGAGACTACATTGAAGAATCCCTTTTAGGTCTGACCTTTAAGGTGAGTCTGTTCTCATTTTTCCAAACCAACAGCGCCTCAGCGGCAGTTCTTTATACCATGGCAGCGGATATGCTGGGTTCGATGGAGGGCAAAACCTTGGTCGATCTCTACTCCGGGACAGGCACCATCACACAGATTCTTGGACGGCACGCAACTACTGCTTTGGGGATTGAAATTGTCGAGGAAGCAGTAGAAGCGGCCCGTGAGAACGCCAAAGCCAACGGTTTGGATCAGGTACGCTTTATTGCAGGGGATGTGGCGGAGGTCATCAAAGAGGAAGATATTCATGCCGATGTCATCGTTCTGGATCCTCCGAGAGAAGGCATCAATCCGAAGGCGATTGAGCGCATCATCAGCTTTGCGCCGACGCAGTTTTTGTATATTTCATGCAATCCGATCACACAAGTCCGAGATCTTCACGTCTTTTTAGACAAGGGCTATCACGTTGATAAACTCGTGGCCTTAGACCAGTTTCCGCGCACTGTCCATGTGGAGTGCATAGCCTTACTTACCAAGATCAATTAATCAAAAGGAAGGTGTAATTATATGAGTAGAAACTACACTAAAGATCTGATAAAAAAAGAATTTATGAAACTTTTAGATGAAAAAAAACTTGATAACATAACTGTCACCGAGTTAGCTCAAAAATGTCAGATAGAAAGAAAAACCTTCTATTATCATTATGAAAATTTAGAACAATTAATAAAAGAAATATTTGAGTCAGAACTAGATGTAATTATAGAGGAATTTAATGAGAATCTTTCGTGGGAAGATAGTTTTATCTTGGCAGCAACCTTTATCTTGGAAAATAAAAGAGCTATAAGACATATTTACTTTTCTGACTATAAGGTGAATGTAGAAAAATATGTATATTCTATGGCAGGTGAAGTCATTATAAAATATGTCAAACATATATCAAAGGAGACTAGGGCAAAAGATATTGATATTAATTTAATTTCTTATTTTTATCAGTGCGCCTTAAGTAGTGCACTAATACAATGGATAGCTACAAATATGAAAACTGATCCGGTAGTGATTACTAAGAGGATAGGTAAATTAATGGATGGTAATATTTTATTGTCATTAAAAAGGAGTGAAAACCTGGAAAAGATTACTCAAAATATAGAGATTGAGTAAACTTTGGACAAAAAACTAGTTTTGGTAGATGAATTTTTTCTCTTTTCATGACAGGATATAAATATAAGATGTCATGACACGATATAAATGTAAGATGATGATGTTAAGTTATGAAAGGAGAAGTTATGGAACTTAAAACTCATGATAAAAGATTAAAACTTACTAATGGTGATTTTCAAAGATTAGTTAAGGCTAGAAAGCCTGAAGGAATTGAAGAAAAATCTGCTTACTTGATAGGAACAGGTATTGCTTCACTAACTGCAGCTTGTTTCTTAATTAGAGATGCTCATATGGAAGGCAATAAAATTACTTTCTTAGAACAATTAGATATACCTGGTGGTTCACTTGACGGTAAATACATGGATACAAGAGGTTATGTTGCCCGTGGTGGTAGAGAAACTGGTGCACACTTTGAATGTCTATGGGATATTTGGAGCTCTATACCAAGTCTAGAAAACCCAGAAATGAGTGTTTTAGATGATTACTTCTATACTAACTACGACGATCCAAACTATAGTAATTGTCGTATCACTCATAAACAAGGTGAACGTTATGACGATGGCAAATTCAATCTAACTCAAAAACAAGTTAAAGAAATTGCAGATCTATGTATGACTAAAGACGAACTTCTTGAAGATAAGGCAATCGAAGATATTTTCTCAGATGGACTTTTAAATTCAGACTTCTGGACACTTTGGAGAACAATGTTTGCCTTTGAAAACTGGCATTCTGCTCTAGAAATGAAACTATACCTAAACCGTTTCATCCATCACGTAGGAGGTCTTACAGACCTATCAGCTCTTAGATTTACAAGATATGACCAATACAATTCAATTGTAAAACCTATGGTTAAGTACCTTGAAGATCATGGATGTAAATTCCAATATGACACAAGGGTAACTGATGTTGATTTTGATATTTCAGAAAATAAAAAAGTTGCTACAAAGATTATAGCTGAAGATAAGAATGGCAACGACAAATCAATTGATTTAACAGAAAATGACCTAGTATTTATAACAAATGGATCTATGACAGAAAATTCAAGCTATGGTGATGACAATACACCAGCAGAACTTAGTGATGAACAAACTGGTTGCTGGGAAATGTGGAAAAACATTGCTAAAAAATCAGATGATTTTGGAAAGCCTGAAGTATTCTGCTCCGATGTTGAAAAGAGTAACTGGGAATCATGTACAGTAACTTGTCACGATGAATCAGTACCAAAATATATTGAAAAAATCACAAAAAGAAGCCCTTATGGTGGAAAAACTGTAACAGGTGGTATTGTAACTTGTGTTGATTCAAGCTGGCTAATGTCTTGGACAATTAATAGACAAGGTCAATATCCAGAACAACCAGAAAACGATGTTTGTGTTTGGGTTTACGGTTTATTTACAGATGTTGAAGGTGACTATATCAAAAAGAAAATGAGAGATTGTACAGGTAAGGAAATTACAAAAGAATGGTTATACCATCTTGGAGTTCCTGTAAATGAAATTGATGCACTTGCTGAAACTTGCAGCGCAGTACCTGTTATGATGCCTTATATCACATCTCAATTTATGCCAAGAAAATTTGGTGATAGACCACTAGTTGTTCCAAAAGGTGGAGTAAACTTTGCATTCCTTGGACAATTTGCAGAAACTTTAGATGATCCAGGAAGAGATACAGTGTTCACAACAGAATACTCAGGAAGAACAGCAATGGAAGCTGTTTATGTACTTTGTGGCGTAGAAAAAGCTGTCCCAGAAGTATATGCTTCAAGATATGACCTAAGATATCTTCTAAATGGAATGGTTGCCCTATCAGATGGCAAAAAACCAGAACTTCCACTTTCACCATTACAAAAAATGAAAGTTGCAAAACTAATCAAAGGTACAGATGTGGAAGAGATGCTAAAAGAATTTAATATTATTTAATAATTTATAACAAATTTGGGGCGATAATATATCGTCCCATTATTTTTACTAAGGAGACGAAAAATGAATAACAACTTTAATAATCAAGCTGTGCCTACTTTAGAAGAAATAGAATCCATATATGAAGATATTTTAAGAAGCGAAGCTAGGGCAAATGAAGAAGTTAACTTGAAACATTTAGGTGAATTTTATAAAAGATTTAGAAAAAAAGAAAACAAAAGAGAAGAATCAAAGTCGGAAAATTCAATAATAAAAGAATATAGAACATATTAAAAAAAGGAATTCAACCACATGTTGAACTTACAGATTTTTTGAAATGCAAGTGTGGGTACTTTAACAATAGAAATTGAAAATATTGTTGGAACCTGGGTTGGAAAATTTTATTCTCATGGAAATAAAACAACTTTGGATTTTACCGAAGATATAGTTTCTAAACATTTCATTTTTTAAACCATTGATAGGCTCTTATACTCGTAAGAAGATGCAGTGATTCATCTAAGAAACGGAGATTATGGTCTAGTTGAAATTAAACTTGGTGGAGATAAGTTAATTGAGATAGGTTCTGAAACTTTAAAAGATTTAGCATCTATAATAGATATAAAAAACATGTCCAACCCCTCATTTATGATGGTATTATGCGCCAAAGCTTCTTTTGCTTATAAAAGAGATGATGATGTTTACGTAATACCTATTACGGCTTTAAGGCATTAATATTATCAGCATTTATTAAAATATTCCCACATACGAGACTTCACTAAAATCTCAAAATGTATCCATACTGACCATTCAAGGCATGTGGAGACTATAGTATTGATGTCAAGGAATTAAGATAATAGGTTATAAGACTGTTGAAATCAATGGCTTTTAAGGTTTAGAAAAGCTAGAAAGCTGTTTTTGTGCTAAAAAATTGCTTGTACAAGATATAAGGCACAAAATATGCCTATAGAATCAAATAACATACTAGCATTAAAAACTTCATTTCACTCAATCCATGCGCAGACGGTGGCGTTTAAGCAAGTTAAGATGATTGAAAAGTAAGCATAATCAGAGAGGCGCACCTTATAGTTTTACGGTTTTTCTTATACAACAGTAACAATGAAAATCCGAAAAAACGAAGACTGAGGATACTATGGAGGGCGGTTGATGAAAAACGTAAAACTATACTTTTCTTTGGCTACATTGTTGACGGCTGCAGGAGTGATTTTTCTAATGTTTGCATTGACGCACCCTGAAGTATCATTCCCGGTTAGTACTGGCTTGCTATACTTACTATAGGTACTATATATTTTCTTAACAATGTCTCTGTATATAGTTGGCATAATTAAGAAGCATCATGCAGGAAAACAATCCAAAACGAAGAAACATGCAAGTAATTGAGAGATTATTATCGTGCGTTTACAAGTTTGAATGATAACGAAGTCGGTTTTCTCAAGGGACAACACAGACAAATGACACCGGACGACAATCGAAAAAAATAGGATACCGCTTGGTTTTAAATAGGGGTTTATTCATATTTTCTCGGCGGATGCGCTCACTGCGGCGGTATTTTGACGGGGCGTGTCTTGCTTGTGACAATGTGGGGATTCACCCTATTTTTTATGGACCAATACACGACAGGTGAAACGAGCCGTTCACATCAGTTGTGTTCTCAACATGACAGTTTAATCCAGCTGAGAATACCTTACTCGGCTAGTCTTGCTATTACTTATGATGCGGTAAGGACACAGCCTCGGATTTCAGCACGGATATTTCGATTCATGAAAGACGCGATGATATCGAATAAATACGGACAAATGATATTGCAAACGGTGAATAGGTATAGTAAAATCAAGGGACAAAAAATATAAAAAATTTATGCTTTATCAGTACGGAAAATTATAGCCTATAGATAATGCCAAAAACCTATGCGATATATATATATATATATATATATCGCATTAATATTAAGATTTTTTACATTTTTTGTACTATATCACAGAGAAAAGTAAAGGAGGTTGTAAGGAAAACTATATGAAAAAAGTATTGTTCAGTTTTTTAGTTATGGTGATGGTGCTCTTTTCACATCCGGCATACGCTGGGGGCTCTGGAGTGAGCAGTGGTGCGAGTGTGGCGCCTGTCGCCGTGGAAACTGAGACAACAGCGGACAAGAAGCAAGAGACAGCATCTGCGATTGATACTTCGGTGGTTAAAGAAGCTCCGTCAACGGTGGAGACACCATCGGAGGTGGATAATAACGTTCCGTCAGCGTCGGTGACACCGTCGGAGTTTGACAACGAAGCAACACTGTCGACAGAGGCTGGTGCATTGATGCCTTTGGAAGAGGAGAAAACCGATTTAGCTATCGATAATGCAGCAGATAACACCGAAGGCAGCGATGCATCACTAAATGTCACTCGGGACAAGGCGTCTGTCAACAGCGAGGCAACGCCATCGGAAGTGACATCCGCGGATGTCACCAAAGAAGAAGTTGAAGCAAACGGTGATACAGCTGAGGTCAATGACAAGACTGTGGCGCTTGAAGAAGGCGTGACACTCGATGCGGACGCACTGGTTGCGACTCCGGTGACACTGGGCGAGGATAGGGCGTCTGACGATACAGCGACCTCTGCGACTGAAGTTCATGTCAGCTCATTTGAAGCATTGAAGGCGGCCATTCAAAATGCACCCGAAGATCAGGTCATGACCATCTTCATTGACAAAAGCTTTGAATTAACGGAAAAGCTGACGATTAAACAGGGTCAGAATGTTACTTTGACGGCAATGAATGACAGACCTGAAGCGGATAAACATTCCTGGGAAAAGCCTTGGAATCCTATCACCCAGCCAGCGGATGTCGCCGAGCAAGGGGAAGCAAAGCAGCGTGACGTCATTGAAGAGGCAAGACGCCGGGGTGAAGAAGCCATGCAAGAGGCCGAAACACCTCTTCCGGATGACGACAAGGGCGATATTGTTATTAAGCGGGCCAAGGACTTTGTAAAGGACAGCTTGTTCAGTGTTCTGGGCAAATTGACTTTGGGAACGAATAACTCTGCGCTCTACATCGATGGCAATAGCGAGGTTCAAACAGCATTTGATAACAAGGGTAGCGTGATTGATGTTGGGAATACCGGCGAGCTTATCATGACCAATGCTGTGATTATGAACTCTAACAATGGTCATGGCTATACCGGACCCATTAAGGTTAAAAGAGGCGGGTCCTTTGTTATGGATGGAGGCCGGATTTCGCACAATACCTCGTATGAGATGATTGAAGCGGACTATAACCGTCCCACTGCTGCCGGCGCCGTTTATGTAGATCCGGGTGCAAGCTTTTCCATGAACAACGGCCTTATTGACAATAATAATGGTGGTGTCGCCGGAGGTGTTTTTGCCGGGGATTTATATGGCAGCACCAGCAGTGAGGCCAAAGTCGATATCAATGGCGGGATCATTGCCAATAACGTATCCAACACTCGCTTCAGATCCGGAGGAGGCATTACAGCGTATCCGAAGTCGAAGCTGACCGTTACAGACGGCATTATTGTCGGCAACCAATCCGGTTCAGGTGGCGGCGTGGCTGTATCCGACCAATTTCTTTCCGACTTTAGCAATGTGTTTGAGGCAGAATACGCCACTACGCCGTCGGATTATGAAAAACATCTGATAGAAAACAAAGTACAAGCCAACTTAAATGGCGGCTTAATCTACAAGAATTATGCGTCCACGGTGGGTGGCGGTGTCTATGTCGACACTAATTTTGTCACCTTCAACACGACCATGATCTTGGACAATAACTCGGGGAACTTTGGAGGCGGTATCTACGTATCGTTCCCGCCGCGAGTACAAACGCTGGAGAACCTTTTGGTCACTGAAAACAGCGCCAAGGCCACTTGGGTGGATTCATTCGGCGGTGGCAATGGCGGCGGGATGTGGAATTGTCCAAGCGGTTATGTTCACATCGGCGACGGGCACAGTATCTATGTCTTTAACAACGACTCCGATTCTTACGGCAATGATTTAACTTTTTCTAAAAAGACGGGTCAATTTGAGTTAAATAATGTGAATATTGAAGGTATCTTCTATTCCCATGTCTCTCCTATTACCAAAGATGGAAATATCATTAAGTTTCTAGAAGATAGCGAAGCTGGCGTGGATATCCCTAAGCGGATGTCTTTCACTCCGGATGTTATTCATTTAAAGGCGATGTATGATGCTGTGTTGCAAAACGAAGCCTGGATGAACGCAAAAACCTTTATTCTAGGGAACACGTCACGCAATGGTGGCGGTATCGGCTCCAATGCCAATGTACAAACACCTCATGACGATGGTGACTATGGCTTAAAGATTGAGAAAAAATGGGATGCCGCTATCGATACCGAGAAATTTGAAGCGGATACGACGATCAAAGCGGATATCTTTATCGTGCCTTTGGACAAAGATGCGGCCTATGTGCGCCTGCACTACGGCATCGATCCGAAGGTATATAAATATGGCGAGGTCGAACTCAGTCAAAACAACGACTGGCAAGCTTTGTTCCACAAACAGGGCGAGCAATTCTCCCCAGAACTGGTCGAAAATTTCCCGACAAGCAATGGTTGGAATTTTGCCTATGACCAAGATCAGGGTCTGCCATTTACCGCTGAAGCGTTAAAGGCAAGAGGATTTAAGTATTTAGTTGTGGAACAGGGCAATGAATTTTTCTCCACAGTTGAAGAAATCCCTGAAACACACGACACGCAAGTGGAAGCCGGCGCCGTGGAAATTTCAAGAATTGAAAGTGACGACTACGGCGATTATGCAAGCGGTGAACAAGATATTTATTTGTTCTACTATGATAAAGAAGCCAATAGCGGTCTGGGTCGTTTGGTTCTTTTGACTGCAGAAGCACTCAATGAAGATAACAGCTATAAGGCTGTCTTTACACATCCCCAATTAAAGGGCATCGATGCCATTGAATACTATGGTAAAGATCGCAGGCTTATGGAATGGGGAGAGGATTGGTATACATCAGCTCTTAGAGGGTTTGAAATTACCGATTGGGGCAATGCCTTTGTCCTTGTGGAAGAGAATGGCGAAAAAACCTTGTTGGTGCCGTATCTTTGGACCATGAGCGATGGCAAGTCCGGTTATTTTGCCGAGGTTATTGAAGATGGAGCTACGATGGTCGACGTGCCAGGTCATGTGCACACCTTTGAAATTACCAACTATCGTCGCACCGATCTTCCTGTAGAAAAAATCTGGAAATTGGATGACGAGGATTTAAAGCATATTCCCGAGTCCGTGACAGTCTATTTGTTATTGGATAACCAGCGGATTTTGATCGGCTACGAAAAGGACAACGACGGCAAGTATCTGAAAGATGCTGAGGGAAATCTCATCCCTATCTATCAGACCCTCGTCTTAAACAAAGCGGCGGACTGGAAAGGCACTTTTGAGAATCTGGATCCCGTCGCGTTAGCAGCTAACCGTTATGCCATTGAGGAAGAAGCAAATGGCTACTTGCCGTTAGTCACCATTGAAGACAACGGCACGATAGGTTTTCGCATCGGATTTAATACGACGTATCATGACATTACCGATCCGCCGAATTATGATACGACCATCACCAACGCTTTCTACGACTTTGCAGGGGATGTGACTTTGCATTTGCATATTCGTGTGCCGAATCAGGAAGAAAAAGTCGTAACACAAACGTATTTCTGGGAAGATGTAGAAAATCCGGGCTATCCGGATTACTCTGATGAGCAATACTCAAGACGCTTAAACAGAGATAGCGCGATCTTTAGCGACATCGCCGTGGATCTCAAGGGCATGGATTTGCGAGTAAAATACTATGACTCGCCGGACAGCAAACTTGGCTTAACGGATTATCATTTTTACTTGCAGCAAGATGAAGAAGGATTCTATACCCTCTATATGCCTTCTGTGATGATGAACGGCATTCCTTATGGACAATTCGAGTTAAAAGACTTTACCCGGTCTAGCGAGGATGCGTCCATCGGCAAGGTGGAAAATTATTCCGGGCCGCAGCACGATATCGACATCGAAAAGATTTGGCACGGGGATGAGACATCGATTCGTCCCGAAACCCTTAAGATTACGATTCGTGACAAAGACGGTAATGTGCAGGAGATTGTCTTAAATAAAGATGGCGATTGGAAAGCTGCACTTCAAGGGCTCCAAGGCCAACTCACGGCTAAAGACTATGAATTGGTTGAAGAAGCTATTGACCAATATCGCTCGGAACAGGCGTCGGCCATTGCATTGACACTTCGCAGACAAGTCCAAGCAGGCGACGTGCTCTTGCCGATTAAGATCTATCTTGATGGGAAAGAAGTTAAGGATGCCGTCATTCATTCGAACCTTGATAACAGTGAAGTTCGAATCGACAGTACGACGCTTTCGCAGATTCTTCTCAACGGCAACTACACGTATACCTTGTATAAAGTGCAGGAAGGCACTGAAGCAGTCGTCAACATTATTAAAAATGCAGACGGCAGTTATCGCATTGAACTCCCTGCCGGTGTGGCTATTGTCGAAGTCTTAGACGTCAAGTTTAACAACTTCTATACCTCCGAGACACCGCCGGATAATCCACCGGATAACCCACCTGACAATCCGCCAGACAACCCACCGGATAATCCGCCGGACAATCCGCCTGAGATACCTCCGACAATCCCGCCGGAAACACCTCAGGATAATCCGCCTGAGACGCCTGCGGACACGCCGCAGGTTGAACCGACGGAAGTGCCTAAGACGACGGTACCACAGACAGGGCCGCCAAAGACATTTGATCCCGGCATTGCAGGTTATGCGGTGATGGGTATGGCCAGTGTCGTGGCACTCGCAGCACTTGGGTTTGAACGTAAGGGAAAAAGAATGTAAAAAATAGGGCAAGGTGACTTGCCTTATTTTATTAGTGAGGCAGTATGAAGCATTACTTTAAGAGAATCGTCGTTATTGTGTTGATTGGCATGGCCCTGTTTTCTCTCTACAAAATCGGGGATTATGTCCTGCTCAATGCACGGTTTGACGAGGCATTAGAGGACATTCAAAGACAACATCGTAAGAGCCACCCCGCCGCATCGGAAAAACAAATGGCAGTGACGCAGGCTGATGAACAGGACGCAGACAGGATTCGTTTCTTGCAGGCATCGTATCCTGATCTTGTGGGTTGGATCGCCATTGAGGGAACCGACATTGATTTTCCTCTCATGTACAGCGAGAACAATTATTTTTATCTGGAACACAATTACCAAGGTGACTACCATCCATTCGGCACACCTTATATCGATGCGGCCAATCGAATGGATTTTACGGATCAAAATACGGTGATATACGGGCATAATGTACGTTCGGGAAAGGTGTTTCACGATCTGACGTCGTATATGGAAAAAGGATTTGTCGATAAAGCGCCGGAAATTGCCATCAGTACGACTCGGGGTATCTTACGATACGAAATTTTTGCCGCCTACGTGGCAAATCCCTACGACAATTTTCGTTCACCAAGCTATGGTACTTCTTCAGAAACGGCATTCCTGGAGAGGATTCAAAAAAACAATGTCTTGGATAAAACCGTTCCGAACCGCGTAGAAAACTTTCTTACACTCCAAACGTGTCTGGATAATGATAAGCGGCTTGTGATTCATGGACAATTAAAAAAATAACCGGGAGTAGGGAATGTACAAGTTCAATGAGATGCAACCGGGATGAGGGCTTGAAAAGATTCTGTATCACGGAGTCGATGGTGGCGATGTGGTTTGGACGGCACGGCTCAAATAGAAAAAATAAGGCTGATTCCACAGCTGGGTTACAACGCAGTGAGGAATGAGCCTTATTTTATTGTCCGCATTTGGCGGACCTATTCACAAGGGAAGGCCGGGGGCAATGCTTATGAAAACAGGCGAGGGAATGCTGCCTGTGACAGTGGAGGTCGTGAGCATAAACGCCCTTTAAATCGTACGCTATTTTACGCCTTATTATTGGTACATTGGTGATGGTATATGCAGTTATGACGCGGGTATCGCCGCGACTCGGTGTCACTGCTTAAAGATGCGCTCAAACATACTATACAGACATGACAGGTGAGCCTGCAAATTGACAAAATGAAAACCTTGGTCAGGGACGTCGTTGAACGGGTCATACCGTCGCCGACCCAATCAGATATCCTGGAAATTCGTCAGGAAGCTACAGAAGCTGTCATCAAGTCAGGTGCAACCCCATCGTCAGTGGAAGTACAAGTGGAGATTGACCAGCAGACCTCAAAAGTCCGCGCCATTGCAACAGGATCGACGGAGATCGCCACTCAGGATATCGCCAAAAAAGTCGACGAGGCTGAGGCGAAAGCACTTGCGGCGCAGTCCATGGGCGCCGAGCACACTGAGGTGGCACTTCTTGCCAAGACCGAAGACTTCTTTATCTTCGGACGCCATCACAATGACAAGACGGAAATCCGAGCCGTAGATAAAAAAGGATTTGTGAAACTGCAACGGGAAGACGGATTGGCCAAAGTGACCTCAAACGGCGGCGCAAGAACCGTTGCGGATACGATGTGGGACGACTTGGCGGTATTCAAGTCGGACATCAAGTTAAACCCGGACATCTATCTCTGTCTTGGAGGCAGAATCGTCGATTTTGAAGGCTTATCGGACAGCAATCAACTTCATATGCTGATGGATGCGGAATTATCTCTACGACAAGGCAGTGATACGGTCATCGTCATCGGCGCAAAAAACGATTTGTAATACAGTTATGACGGCATTTAATGAAAAATTCCAACGGTTAACAGCGTTGGATGACAGGCATATCGGACGGTATCTTATCAGTCAAGACCCGATCGAAGGCAAGATTCGAGGGGCGTTTAAAGACGAGCTGATTTTAAAATCGAATGCATGTGGACTAGACCAAGCTAAGCGCATTGCGAGAGACTATCCCGGGCTGTCGCTATACAACCTACTGGATGCATTGGCTGTCACACTTCAATATCACACATCTCACAGCACCCGGGACTATATCATGATGGGTTATTTTGAAGCACCGAATGTCATTGTGCTGTTTGAAAAAAATATATCCAAAGTCGAGGCTCTTTTACAGGGCCTTTCTTTGGATATCGATGTCAAGGCGATTATATTAGCTCATGAACTTTTCCATTATCTCGAGACGACGACCGAGCTTTATACAGACAGCGTCACAGTAAGACTTTTTAAGATAGGGCCGATAGAACGGCGCAGTCTCATGATAGCACCGGGCGAAATCGCCGGCATGGCCTTTGCCAAAGCGCTCTTAAATTTAGACTTCAACCCCGCCATTTTAAATTATGCCTTTATGTACAGCATCAATGAAACGGAAGCGGAAAAAATCTATCAATCCATGATGAGGGCACTATGAGGCCAAAGCGGTGTGTGATAAGATGGTGCTAGAAGCCTTCGCCGCCGCATGAAGACCGAGGGGCGATGAGTAAGGACGTGGGACTTGTCTTGATGGCGAGAGGGGAATGTGTCAGGGCGACGTTAACGGAAAGAGAAGCGATGGGTGTGCTGTCACTAACCTTTCAAGGTAAGGACGTTTCATTGTGACCTGTCAGCTGTATCCGGCGCCGTCGTTTGCGGTGCAATAAAAGACATTGTAGAGGTTTGATTATGCAATACAATACAACAATTGAGCTTAAAGATGGGAGAGCATGTGTGTTGCGTCATGGGACACCTTCTGATGCGGCAGGTGTGATGGCGACGCTTAAAAAGGTTCGTGAAGAGACCGATTTTCTCCTGTCATATGAAGAGGGCGGCTTGACCCTTGACGGCGAAAGGGATTTACTTGCAAGACAAGAAGCCAGTCCATCGGCGCTGCAACTTTGTGCCGTCGTTGATGGGAACATCGTTGGGACAGCAGGCGTGTCTGCTATCGGGTCTAACGAAAAAATCAAGCATCGTGCGGAGTTGGGTGTCAGTGTGGAACAGGCATATTGGAACTTAGGCATCGGTCGTGCCTTGGCTGAGGCGTGTATTGAAGCTGCAAAACATGCAGGTTATCGGCAATTGGAGCTTGAGGTCGTAGCAGACAATGTGCGCGCTGTAGCGCTGTATGAAAAATTGGGTTTTGAAACCCATGGGCGCAATCCAAGAGGGTTTTATTCTCAACAGGCAGGATGGCAGGAGCTGGTTTCAATGGGATTGACATGGGACTGATTCCGGTGCAAAAAACTATAATGAGAATGTGGGAGAGGTCTTAAGTAAAGTCCCAATCACAGCCTCCGGCACAGTTTGAGGTTGTGTCATGAAATCGCATAAAAAAAGAAGGTTCATAGGAGCATGAACCTTCTTTTTTTATGCGTTGGCAGCTTCACCGATATGCCGCAGGGGGAGTGAGACGTTTGGGATGAAGCTGGTCGGTAATCTCTAACGAGGGCCGAACAACAGCCAGATAATTTGCGGCATGAAGACTAAAAAGATAGTGGCAACCGGTTGAGTTGCGGCGTAGTAGGATGATACACGCTCATCTTTAGTCACATCCAACAGCGCACCAAGTGACGGGGCACTAGTCATCGACCCGGTCGTTGTGCCGAGCGCACCGAACAGCGGCAATTTGAAGACAAAGTAAGCCATTAAGAAGCTGACGAATGCAGATACAAAAGTGATTAGAACACCGGCAAAGAAGAGGACAATCCCATATTCCGAGACAACTTCAATAAAACCGGCACCGGCATTAGCTCCGGAGCGCATTAAGAACAGTGCGAGACCGATATCACGGACGAGCTGCATATTCTTGTGATCATAAGTAAAGTTGATAGGTCCGATGTGTCCGAAATGGCCGAGGATAATACCGGCAATGATCGCACCGCCGCCGTCGCCTAAAGAGATGACCATCGTATCGCCCACAGGAATTTTAATACCACCGATGAGCACGCCGATGACGATGGCGCAAGCAATCCCGAAGAGACCGTAAGGTTCAAAGTTTTTGAGTTTTTTAAGATCTTCCGCAATAGTCGCTTTTCTGGATTCCGGGAAGCTCAGCTTTTCATTTTCCGCAGCGATATCCGCATTCAGAATGCGAGGGATCAGTTGTACCATCAGGACAACGCCCATAACGCCGAATACGTAAGCGATCCCGTAGCCGACACCGGGCAGTGGTGATGGGGTAAGGCTTGTGACCGTACCCAGCATGGCGGTTGAGGTCAACGCACCGGTCCCAAGACCCAGGGACAGTTCCAGCGGAATGCCGAGGACTTTAGTGGAGAAAACGATCATGGCGCCGCCGATAACACAGGTTAAGATAGCGATTAATAAAAAGCTGACACCGTTACGTTTTACATTGCTGACAAAAGTGCGTCCGGCCATCAAACCGATTGGCGCAAGGAACAGTACCAATCCGATGGATCCGAGAATGGCGGGGATTTCAACGCCGAAGTGTCCACCCACCAAAGCGGCGATCAAAATAGCGGATGCACCGAGTTTAATGCCGAAGAAGTTAATGCTTCCGACGACATAGCCAACGGCCATAAATAAGAAAATGGCTAAGGTTGTACTCATACACGACTCCTTTCCTAACAAAAATGAGAGCTTCACGCTCTACGCAAGACGGCGAAGAGAAGCCTCTCATCGCCTATAATGTACTATTCAATTATAATAGAACGACAGATGTTGACATTATATAAAAAATCTATCTAACACGTAGAGTTTACAACCTTCTTTCGGCTCAAACTCAACAGCTTGAAAAAATATTCTGCAAGATAGTCGCAAAATGTGTTGCAGGATACTGCGAGTCGCCAGCAGGTCGATTCAGTACAAAACGTTTTTATTATTATGTACTATAATTTTATAACAGTTATTGCGCTTGTTCAGATGGGAAGCCGGATGATTACAAAATTTGTCAAGCCATAGTATCGTAAGCGACTGCGCATGGAGATACTTAAATTGAATAGAAAAAAGAGCAAGGCAACCGGTAAGGCGGGAGCTATGATAGAATACAGGGATAAATAGTATCGAGGAGGGAATAGTGATGACAACTATGGACACAGCACGACTGAGGCTACGAAAGCCGGAGCAGGAGGATTTCGAGGTGCTCTATGCCATTCATGCCGATCCGCGGAACAATCGGTATAATCCGGGTTGGATCCGGACCACGAGAGAGGATTTTCAAGCTTTTTTTGATGCCGTACTGGCACACCATAAGCAGTACGGATTCGGCTATTATGTGTTGGAAGATAAAGAGGACAGCCAAGTTTTCGGCATGAGCGGGCTGAGATTTGCCACAGTGAAGGATGAGACCTGTTTAAATTTATATTATCGTATCACACCGTCAAAAACCCGGCAGGGATTTGTCAAAGAAGCTGCACGAAAGATCATGGATGTCGTCTTGGATACAACGGATCATGCCTATCGTGTCGTCGTCCTCACCCACGAAGATAACATTCCCTCCCGTGCCACGGCAGTATCGTTAGGCTTTACCTATCATCCTGAGCTGAATGATGTCGGCGGTCAGGGCAATGTGTATTATTTTAATGACAAGGGATAAATGAAGCAGACATCAATCACTTTTGACGCTGAGTCAAGGTTTGTGTTGTCAGCTCGGTATTGCAGTGCGCTGTGTTATCACTTTTCTAATCAAGACTAAGGCGGGAGAATCGAAGCGGATCGAGTGAGATGAGAATGGCATAGCAGCTGTTGAACCGCTGTAGATTTACGACAATTATACGTACAATTTACATGGACTTGATACGTGAGCACGAGCTGCGATATAAAATAGGGACACAGCCTCGATGTGTGTCAATGTCGAGGCATGTGACGGCGGGAAACGGGGATTTTTATCCGCAAACGTCAAGATTGTTTTAAAGAGGGTGACCAATCTGTAGAATTTCTACAGCGGGATACGTATGGAAAAAATATTAGAGTGGGCCATTGCCAAAAATTATAGAGGACTTAGGCCGTCAGAGAAAAAGGTTGCCGATTATCTGCTTTATTGCGACGGGGAACTGGAGGATATGACATTAGTTGAGCTGGCAAAAAAAGCGAATGTCAGTCAGCCAACGGTGCTGCGCTTTGCAAAAGCTATGGGCTATGGCGGGTTTAAGGAATTAAAGGCGGCCATGGTCAAAGAGAGAATACGAAAGGGCATGCAACGGGAAGATATCAGTCCGCTCTACGGCTTTCACGTGGGGCGAGAGGATTTACCCACCGACGTACCGGCCAAAGTTATAGCCACGACCATCCATCTGATGCGTGAGATGTTGAAGAGTATGTCGTTAAAGGACTATATCAAGGCGATTGCACTGATACAAAACGCCGATAACATTGTGGTCTATGGGGTGGAAAACTCGCTTTGCGTGGTGAGTGATCTGGTCACGAAATTTTTATACCTGGGTCTCAAGTGTTACAGTTACAACGATTACTATCTTCAGCATATCAGTGCGGTCAACTTGAATCCTAAAGATGTGGCCATCGGCATTTCGTTTTCGGGGACGTCAAGAAATACCGTTGACGTGCTGCGAGGGGCGAAAGAATCCGGTGCGAGCACGATTGTCATCACCAATTTTGAGAATACCGCCATTGCCCAATACGCCGATGTACAAATTTGTACAGGCAGCGGACAGTTTTTATACGGAGACGCCATCTTTTCCCGCGCGACACAGCTGGCCATCGTGGATATGCTCTATATGGGTGTATTGATTTCGGATTATGACAGATATACTGGCAATTTGGACCTCAACGGTAAAACCATAGGTGATCCCACCTACGAGATAAAGTAGAAAATCTACACGAAGACAGGAGAAATCCTGTCTTTTTTTACATACTTTTTACGCGGACTTTATTTTTTTTACCGTTATAACCGCTACTATGTAATCATTCCGAAGGAACCGATACAACGTATGAAGGAAGAGGTTTTGAATGCTACAGTTAAAAAATATCAGTAAAGCTTATGACGGTGTGACCATTTTAAACGACATCAATTTGGAGATTGAAAAAGGCGAGATTGTTTCGATTCTCGGACCGTCAGGGAGCGGCAAGACCACGCTGTTAAATTTGATTTTAGGTCTTGTGACGGCAGACAGCGGTGAAATTATTTACGACGGTGAAGATATGGCGCACACACCGATGGAAGCGCGGGGGTTCAACATCGTGTTTCAGGATTATGCATTGTTTCCCCACTTGACGGCCTACCAAAATATCACTTATGGGTTGAGAAACAAACCCGACATTTCGACCCAAGGGGAAGTGGCGGAGTTGATCCATCTGCTCGGTCTCGAAGACCATTTGAATAAACGCATCGATCAACTCTCCGGAGGACAAAAGCAGCGTGTCGCACTGGCAAGAACCATGGTGATGAAACCGAAGATCCTGTTGCTGGACGAACCGTTAAGCGCGCTGGACGGGGTCATAAAAGAGTCCATCAAAGACCGAATCAAGACCATCGCCAAAGACTATCATCTGACCACCATCATCGTGACCCACGATCCGGAAGAAGCGCTGACGTTGTCGGACAAAGTATTGATTATCAATGACGGCACGATTTCCCAGTATGGCAAACCGCAGGACATTATCAGCGCACCGGCCAATAACTTTGTAGAAGAATTTATATTAAAACAACTGGAAATCAAAAAACATAATATCTTCAGATTATTCCAAAATGACCTGAACAACCATGTTATCTTGCAGGTGGGATAATGGCGCGGCGACAAAACGGTGAGACTTGGTGTATATGGACAGTTCTGGTCCTACTGTTCGTCGGGGCGCTCTGCTATCCGCTGATGTTGATTTTAGTCCAATCCTTTGGCGGCGATGAATTTACCCTGCTCCACTACCGGGAAATTTTTACACAAAGAGGCTTTATCGACGCACTTTGGCACAGCTTTTTCATATCCGCTCTAAGTGCGCTCATCACCACGGTGCTTGCTTTTATCATGGCGTATACGCTGAATTACACCAATGTGAACGGAAACGTGAAAAAATTTATAAAGCTCTTTGCGATGCTGCCGATGTTGTTGCCAACCATTACTTACGGGTTTGCCATTATCTATTCCTTCGGCAAGCAAGGACTCTACACACGGCTGTTCGGCAAGCAATTGTTTGATATCTACGGCATCAACGGCCTATTGATAGGTTACATCATCTACACACTGCCCATAGCATTCATGTTGATACATAACACGATGGGTTATATTGACAGAAAATTTTCGATTGTCTCACGGATGATGGGCGATACCGGCATGACCACTTTTCTTGAGACCGTGCTGCGCCCTCTTGTCGGGACACTGGCCGTATCTTTTATACAGTGTTTCTTTTTGAATTTTACGGATTTCGGGATCCCTGCGTCTGTGGGCGGTGAGGTGGAAGTCATTGCCGCCGCCCTCTATAACCAGATGCTTGGAAGTGTACCGAATTTTAACAACGGTGCCGTCGTCGCCATCATGATGCTGCTGCCGTCGATAGTCAGTATCACGGTCATTGCCTATCTGGAGCGATACAATATACGCTACAACAAGCTTTCTCCCGTCGAAAATAAAAAGAACACGCTAAGAGATGTAGTCTGCGGCACGATCAGTCTAGGTATCATCATGGTCATACTGGCCATTTTTGCGGTGCTCTTTGTGGTGCCATTGGTGCAAGGGTGGCCCTATGACATGACTTTCACATGGGAACACGTCCAACAGGTTTTTGAGGATGCGGCACTCACTCGAGTATACCGTAATGCCCTTGTTGTGGCGACCTTGACGGCGATATTCGGGACGGGGATGGCCTACGGGGCGTCCCTGGTCACATCGAGAAGTACCATTTCCGAACGTGCCAAACACGTGATAGAGAGCGTGGCTGCCGTCACCAACACCATACCCGGCATGGTACTGGGGATTGCGTTTATGCTCGCCTTTACAGGCACGCCGCTTCAAAATACCTTTGCCATCATTGTGTTGTGCAACTTGGTGCATCTCTTTGCAACGCCTTACATGATGATGAAACACACCTTGTCAAAAATGAACTTATCCTGGGAGCGCACCGCCAAACTGATGGGCGACAGCTGGATCAAGACTGTGGCAAGAATTGTGACACCCAATGCCGTCACATCGTTGATCGAAGTTTTCGGATACTATTTTGTCAATGCCCTGGTCACGGTGAGTGCCGTTATCTTTCTTGCCGGCGCACGGACCATGGTCATTACGACCAAGATCAAAGAACTGCAGCACTTTGCAAAATTTAATGACATCTTTGTCCTGTCGATCCTGCTTCTGGTCACCAATCTCATCGCAAAACTGCTATGTCAGTTTTTAGCCACTGCAACACGCGGTCAAAAAGCCGCATAAGAAAGGAGAAAATTATGAAAAAAAGTATGTTGATTTTAGGTTTGACAAGTACGTTGCTTACAGGTTGTCTGTTGACAGGATGCGGCAATAACAGCGCATCGGCAGATGACCAGGTGGTTCTATATACCAATGCCGACGACGAAGCCGTCGTGGCCATGGAAAACGCCCTGGACGCCAACGGCTATAAAGATAAGTATATCGTTCAAGTCTTCGGGACTTCAGAACTTGGAGGGAAGCTTCTTGCGGAGGGGGCTGAATCCGAAGCGGATCTTATCACTATGAGTTCATTCTATGTGGAAAGTGCCGAGGCGGAGCATCCGATGTTTCAGGATCTCACCTTTGACACCGGTGCACTGGCGGACTATCCGGCGTACTATTCGCCGATCACGGCACAAGAAGGCGCGATTATATACAACACCGAGGCGGTCAAAGAGAACAATCTGCCGGTGCCGACCTCGATTAAAGACCTTGCCGATCCGGTCTATAAAGACATGATTTCGGTGACCGACATACAGAGCTCGTCGACGGCGTGGCTTTTGATACAAGCTTTAATCAGCGAATATGGTGAGGACGGCGCCGCAGAGATTTTAAAAGGCATCTATCAAAATGCCGGAGCACATATTGAAGATTCAGGCTCGGGACCGATTAAAAAAGTTCGCGCCGGCGAAGTGGCCATCGGATTCGGTCTGCGCCATCAAGCTGTTGCGGACAAAGCCGAGGGACTTCCCATCGACTATGTGGATCCTGCTGAAGGGAACTTCACACTGACAGAATCCGTCGCCGTCATTGACAAAGGCGATGCGACCAATCCGGAAGCGATAAAGATGGCCGAATGTATCGTTAAAAACGCCAGAGCCGAACTCCTTCAAACCTACCCGATTGCACTCTATGACGGCGAAACCGTTGAGGATATCAACAAATCGGGCAATCCGAAAACATTTAAAGAAAAGTTGACCGTTGATCTTTTGAAAAAGCATCAGGCCATTTCTGAAGCGAGCAAATAAAGGAGGGCAAGACAACCCATGAATGCCTATAAACTTTTGACACCCGGCCCTCTTACCACAACGGACACGGTTAAACAGGAAATGCTCTTTGATCACTGTACCTGGGACGACGACTATAAACGCATCACGCTCGACATAAGAAAAAAATTACTACAGCTCGCCCATGCCGATGCGGCAACGTATACGGTAGTGCTCATGCAAGGCAGCGGCACCTTCGGTGTGGAATCCGTACTGTCCAGTGTCGTAGGCGATGAAGATAAACTGCTTATTGTAGCCAACGGCGCCTATGGTGAACGGATGGAGGACATTGCTAAGCACGGGAGCATTCCCTACACCATCTATAAAGAAGCCTACCACCGTATTCCCTCAGCTGAAAAAATAGAAGCTATACTTCGTGATGACACGGCGATCACCCACGTCGCCATGGTGCACAGCGAAACCACCACGGGCATTCTCAACGACATCAAAGCGGTGGGTGAGGTCGTCAAAAAATTCGGCAGAACTTTTATTGTGGACGCCATGTCCAGTTTCGGAGGCGTCGACATTGATGTGGAAGCCATGGGCATTGACTTTATAATCAGCAGTGCCAACAAGTGCATACAGGGGGTGCCGGGGTTTTCGTTCATCATTTGTAACAAAGGCGCATTGGAAAAGAGTCAAGGCAAAGCCCGCAGTCTGTCCCTGGACCTTTACGACCAGTACAAAACCATGGATAAAGACGGAAAGTGGCGCTTTACGTCGCCGACACATACCGTGCTGGCCTTTTATAAAGCTTTGGAAGAATTGGACGCGGAGGGTGGTATTGCACAGAGGGAAATACGCTACCGAGAGAACAATCAGCTTTTGATCGAGGGGATGAAAGCGCTGGGGATCGAGGCCTACATCACCGACCATCAGGGGCCGATTATCACCACCTTTTTATATCCGGCCAGTTCAAACTTTTCATTTGACGAGATGTATACCTTTATCAAAGCACGAGGCTATGCCATCTATCCCGGCAAAGTCACGGAAGCGGACACGTTCAGAATCGGCAACATCGGAGAGATTTATAAGGACGACATCCTCAACGTGACGGCAATCATCAAAGAATTTTTAGCGACAAAGGAGGACGACTATGGGACACATTGAGGCGGTCATTCTGGACTGGGCGGGGACCACTGTGGATTACGGCTGTTTTGCACCGGTGCAGGCATTTGTTGAAGCCTTCGAACAATACGGTATCACGCCGACTCTTGATGAAGTGAGACAACCTATGGGACTGCTCAAGATTGACCACATCAGAACCATGCTTGGCATGGACAGAATCCAACAATGTTTTGAAGCTGTCTATCACAGAGCAAGTGACGACGACGATGTCAAAGCCATTTATAAAGTCATGGAGCAAAAGACACTGGATATTTTAAAAAACTTTGTCGACATCAAACCCCATGTGCGCGAGACGGTTGCGAGGCTAAGAGCGCAAGGCATTAAAATCGGCTCCACCACAGGCTACACAGATGCCATGATGGTCATTGTTGCCAAAGAAGCTGAGGCAAAGGGCTATGCCCCTGATTTTTGGGCAACACCCAATTCCGTCGGCGACAAAGGACGTCCCTATCCGTACATGATCTTTAAAAATATGACAGCACTCGGCGTCACCTCCGTGGCCAATGTCATCAAAGTCGGCGACACCGTCTCGGACATCAGGGAAGGCAAAGCTGCCGGCGTGATCACGGTCGGGGTGGTAGAGGGCAGCTCCACGATGGGACTTCGTCAAGACGAATACGACAACTTGAGCGACGAGGAAAAGCACCGGGCACAAAAACGCGTGGCGGATATTTATAAAAAAGAAGGTGCCGACTACGTCATTAATGACCTGCGAGGACTGCTCGATATCATTGGGAAGTAGTACGGGGAAGAAAACAACCTTTATCCGAAGAAGGTGACGTATCCTAAGATGGCGGATAGTAAGAGAATCTGCCGACGGCGCAGTTATAGTGACAGACGCATATCAATGAAGACCAACAGGGACGTTTATCGTTCCTGTTTTGTCGCTTCTCACCATTCGATCGAGGATAGTGTGAGGTTTTACTTACCGAAGTGTCGCAATTGTTTTTAGAATCTCACATAAAAAAGAGCAAAGAAAAACCCACCGGTAGGTTCCGATGGGTTTTGAATTTATTCTTCGTCGTCAAAGCCGCCGGTGTAGAGGCGGTAGTAGACGCCGCGTTGTGCAAGGAGGTCGTCATGATCGCCCCGCTCAATAATTTCACCGCGGCTTAACACCATAATCGCATCGGCGTTTTTAACCGTTGATAAACGGTGGGCGATAACGAAGGTGGTGCGGCCTTTCATAATTTCATCCATGGATTCCTGTACCAGTCGTTCAGTGTGGGAGTCGATGGATGAGGTTGCTTCATCCAGAATGAGCACCGGCGGATTGTAGAGCTCGGCGCGTCCGATGGACAGCAGTTGTGATTGACCTTGAGAAAGGTCGGACGCCGTACCGGAGATTTCCGTGTTGTAACCTTTGGCAAGATTTTTGATAAAGCCGTGGGATTGAGTTTTCTTTGCGGCTTCAATGACTTCGTCATCGGTGGCGTCGTCTTTGGCGTATTTTAAGTTGTACTTCACCGTACCGGTAAAGAGGTGGGTATCTTGAAGCACCATACCGAGGGAGGAGCGAAGGTGGTGTTTTTTAATGTCCTTCACGTCGATACCGTCGAAGGTGATGGTACCTCGATCCACATCGTAAAAGCGGTTGATGAGGTTGGTGATGGTGGTCTTGCCGGCGCCGGTTTCCCCAACAAAGGCAATTTTTTGCCCGGGTTTGGCGTAGAGGGAAATGTTCTTCAATACCGGATGGACGCCGTCATAGGAAAAGTCCACGTTTTCAAAACGAATGTCACCGCGAAGTTCGATGAGTTCTCCGGTCTCAGGGTTTTTCCAGGCCCAACGGGAGGTGCACTCGGTACATTCGGTGATGCCGCCGGTGCCGTCGTCACAGACACGGGCGAGTTCGTACACGCCGTTATCTACTTCTGAAGGGGTGTCCAGAAGTTCAAAGATACGCTTGGCGCCGGCGAGTGCCGAGATGACTTGATTCATCTGTTGCGACAGTTGGTTGATAGGTCCGGAGAAGGAGCGGGAGAGCTGCAAAAATCCCACCAGTCCGCCGACAGACAGACCGGTTGCACCGGTGGCCGTTAAGAGGCCGCCGATGGTTGCGATAAAGGCAAATTGCAAATTACCGATGTTGAAGATAATCGGCATCAAAAATAGCGAATAGCGGTTTGCCATCATGGTATTATGGGCGAGTGCATCGTTGAGCTCTTTAAATTTGTCGATGACTTGAGCTTCCCGGGAGAAGACTTTAACAACTTTTTGTCCTTCGATCAGCTCTTCAATGTAGCCGTTGGTGGTCCCGAGGGATTGTTGCTGAGCACTGAAGAAGACGGCACTCTTGCCGCCGATAAAGCGCATGGCGAAAATCAGCGCAAATACGGTGACGATGACGACGCCAAAGAGAATGGCGGAGCTTAAAATCATGGAGATGATAATCACCGTCAAGGTAATAATCGAGGAGAAGAAAGACGGCAGGGCGTTGGTCAACATCTGCTCCAAGACCTGGGTGTCGTTGGTAAAACGGCTCATCAAGTCGCCGTGAGGCGTGGTGTCAAAGTAGGCGATGGGAAGAGTCTGCATATGGGCAAACATCTCTTTACGCAAGTCGCGAATAATGCTTTCGGCGATGTTGATCATGATACGGGCGGAGATGAGGGTGGACATGGCACCGGCGGCAAAGATCAAACCGAAGAGAAGTACCAGACGGAAAAGAGGCGTTATGTCGAAGTTGCCGCTTTCCATTTGAGGGATGATAATTTGATCGACCAACAGGCGAATGTAGAGGGCCTGAAGGACTTGCACGCCTGCGGCAATCAGCGTCAGAAAGATGATCCCGATGAACTTGATGCCGCCTCGTTCTAAAAGCATACTCAAAAGGCGTTTGAAGGCTTCTTTGTTCTCTTTGGTGTTGAGTTTTCCACCGCGAGGGCCGCTGTGTCTACGCATTCGGTTCATCGAAGTCACCTCCTTGAGTGCTGGCTATTTCCTGATAGATGCTGTCACGGGTCATCAGTTCTTCGTGAGTGCCTCGGTCACGGATTTTGCCCTCTGCCATGACGATAATGGTGTCACAGTGTTCCAGAGAGTTGATTCGCTGGGAAATAGTAAGGCGGGTCATGGACGGAAGATGCACTTGCATGCCGTCGACAATTTTCTGCTCCGTCTCATTGTCCAGAGCTGATGTGGAGTCGTCTAAAATGAGCACTTGAGGACGCTTTAACAGGGCGCGGGCAATACACAGCCGTTGGCGCTGACCTCCGGAAAAGTTGGTGCCGCCTCGTTCCACTATGGTGTCATAGCCGTGCTCTGTCGCCATAATAAAGTCATGGGCTTGAGCAATTTTCGCCGCCCATTGAATCTGCTCATCCGTGGCCTGTTCGTTCCCCCACTTGAGGTTTTCCCGAACCGTCCCGGAAAAGAGCGTGTTCTTTTGAAGGACGACAGCCACGCTGTCGCGCAGGGTTTTGAGATTGTAGTCACGCACGTCCACACCGCCCACTTTCACCGAGCCCTTATTGGCGTCATAAAGACGGGGAATGAGGGAGATGAGGGTGGACTTGGAGGAACCGGTGAGGCCTATAATACCGACATTGGCGCCGGAGGCAATGTCCAAGTTGATGTCGCTTAAGACGCACTTGTCGTCATCGTCGACATAGGAGAAGTGAACATGGTCAAAGGCAATGCTGCCGTCTTTCACTTCAGTGATGCCGCCGAGGTTTTTATCCAACGAGGTGGTCGTCTCCAACACTTCCACAACACGTTCGGCGGAGTTTTTAGAGATGACCAGTTGCATAAAGACCATAGAGAGCATCATCAGAGAAATTTGAATTTGTACGGCATAGTTCACCAAACTGATGAGCTGACCGGTTTGGAGGGTGCCGCCCCAGATGGCCTGAGTCCCGAAGTAAGAGATCAACAGTGTTGCCGCAAAGGTGCAGCACATCATCAGAGGCTGAATGTTGACCATGAGTTTGGAAGCTCGGACGTAGAGTTTAAAAATCAAATCCACGAGGCTGGAGAACTTTTCGGTTTCATGATCTTCCTGCACAAAGCTCTTGACGACCCGAATCCCCAAGAGATTTTCTGCAACGACCGTGTTTAAATGGTCGTAGGTTTTAAAAATACGCTCAAAGAGGGGATGAGCTTTGGACAAAATAAGGCTCAGACCGATGATGAGAATAGGGAAAATGATCAAAAAACTCAGAGAGATCTCAGCATTGATCCGAAGGCTCATAAAGAGCGCGAAGATCAAGAGGAGCGGAGATCTCAAAGCTAAGCGGTTACCCATTTGGTAAGCCGCCTGAATGTTTTGCACGTCGGTGGTCATGCGGGTGATGAGTGAGCCGCTTTGAAAGTGTTCAATGTCTTGAAAGGCGAAGTCCTGAATATTGGTGAACAAGGCAAAGCGCAAGTTTTTCGCAAAACCTGCCGAAGCTTTAGTCGCCAGATAGCCGGACATCATGCCTGTGAGAAAAGCCACAACCACTGCCAGGATAAGGTACAGACCATAACGTAAGATGGCATCCGTATCACTGTTCACAATCCCCACATCGATGATAAGACTCATGAAATAGGGAATGAGCACGTCCATTATAATTTCTATAATGACAAAAACCGGGCAGAGGAAGGTGTAAATTTTGTAATCTTTAACATGTGATAATAACGTTCTTAACATATTTCCTTCCTTTCATCAGAATATTATACACCTAATATAAAAAAAGTTATATAATATCACTATAAAAAGGTATAAGTATAACAAGGGGGTATTAACAATGAACAACGAAAAGAAACATGATGCTAATGTAGAACAAGCCGAAGCCATTCAACAGGAACACCGTCCGGCAAGTGATGTGTACAGCAAAGCGGCCGGCAAGGATCCTGAAACCGGTGTGGAACAACCTACTGAAGAAGCTGTTATCGAAGCGAAAGAATGGGTTGATCAACAAAACCAACGCTAATGGCTTGGGAAATTTCACTGCTGAATGAAATACAGGGTTTTGAAAACCCTGTATTTGACATTGTGGCAAAAATGCTGGCACAGTTCGGCACTGCGGGCATCGGATTTATTATTATAGGTCTTGGCCTTGCCGTAGTGAAGCGGACACGCCGGTGGGGTCTTCACATTCTCGCCGGTCTTATCTTAGTCTTCATCTTCGGCAATGTGCTGATCAAACCTTTAGTGGGTCGCGTGCGGCCCTATGTGGAAGCGGGCAAGACGATTATCGTCCCGGCACTTCAAGACGGATCCTTTCCGTCGGGACACACCTATTCCGCCTTTGTGACTGCCTTCGCATCCCGCAGATACCATCGACTTTGGGGCGGGGTGCTGATGACCTTTGCCGTTCTTATGGGACTCAGTCGCTTATATCTCTATGTGCACTATCCCACCGATGTACTTGGCGGCGTCGTCTTAGGTCTTGTGGCCAGTCTTCTTGCCGGCAAGCTAATAGAACAATGGTATCGCCGCAGGCACAACAACAATGCGTAAGGTTATCCCTTACGCATTGTTCGTAATTGTTTAAAAAATGAGGAGAGAAGTTGTGAGCATCGTTGATCCTCGGTGAAGACCACATCCGGTTCATGGTTGGACGTGGTGAGGACATTGACCGACGTGCCGCAGCAGCCAAAGCGCCCGTTGCGCGCGCCGATGACGACCTTGCCCAGGCGGAAGTTGACCATGGCGCCGGCGCACATCAGACACGGCTCCAAGGTCACATAAAGCGTGCAGTCTTCCAAGTGGGAGTGACCCAGCGTCGCGGCCGCTTCTTTCAGGGCGATCATCTCAGCGTGCTCGCTGGCAAGACCGGTGTGTTCCTTTTGATTGAAACCGCGTCCGATGATGACACCGTCCCGTACCACTACGGCACCGATGGGTACATCGCCGGTCTCCATACTTTTCTTTGCCAGGGCCAGTGCTTCGTCCATAAACATGATTGCTGTCCTTTCTTTCTATTGAGTAGTAGTACCATCATTGTATCACAGCCGCAGACAAGGGACGCTGATTTTACTGATCACGGCATGAGTTTGAAAAATTTTTTTAAGAAATGTGTTTAAAAATAAGTTAATGTGGTATCATAATAATAAGCCAACAGGATCATCCAACTTACCGTTGGCGCAACCAATGACTTAAAACTCTTCTGTACCGGAAGAAGTCTAAAGGCATTAGCCTCGCCGCTGTTGCGGCAGAAGAATGAACGACGTAACGATGCACATTTCAAGGATAGGAATGACATGTCGAACGATGCAACACGCGTCGAGTTCAAACTTTAGTCACTACAAAAATTTAAGCGTAGGATTTTTGGACATGGTGACCGGAGAATGGATTGGACAAGGTCCAAGCTTCACAGGGGTGGAGCGAACGATCTGACATTGATAAAGGACGTGATACGTGTGATTGAACCTAAAACAGAAAGTTGGATGATCGCATAAAAGATAGTTTTTCTAAAGCTAGAGAAGCTATCTTTTTTGTTGCCTGCGAGGACGAGACGTCAGGAGCAGGATATTTTAAGGGGGCTCAGCATATGACGGCCGCATGTGACGATCCCGGGGCGGCAGGGTATCTTTTAAGACAGCAAGGACAGTGTATGACGATTAAGGAAGCGAGGCGAATCGAATGACGCTTGACGAACTGAAACATGACATTCAACGGATGGAGGCGGAGCTCATAGCTATTCGACGCCACCTCCATGCCAATCCCGAGCCGGGAATGGAAGAGGTGGAGACCTCAAAGTATATCGTTGAGCAGCTGCAAGGCTACAACATGGATGCCGTCACACCGACGGGGGAGGTGGGGGTCATTGCGGCAGTCAATCCCGGGAAAGGGAAGTGCATTGCTATTCGTGCGGACATCGATGCACTGCGTGTTGAGGAAGCGACGGGTGTAGCTTGGGCGTCTCAACGGCCGGGGGTCATGCATGCGTGCGGCCATGACATACATATCACCTGTCTTTTGGGTGCGGCGAAAGTGATTGCGGCACACAAGGAGGACTTTGACTGTACGGTAAAGTTTATTTTTCAGCCGGCGGAGGAGAGGGGACAAGGGGCCAAGTACATGATCTCACATGGGGCATTGGACAACCCGAAACCGGACTATATTATCGGTCTGCACTGCTGGCCGGGGATGCCGGCGGGGACGATCTACCACCGAAGCGGGATGATGTCCGCCGCCTCGGATCGCTTTGTTCTCAAGGTCAAAGGCAAACCGGGGCATGCTGCCCATCCGGAACTTGCCGTTGATCCTATCTACATTGCCAGTCAAATTGTGGTGAATACACAGTCGATTATTTCCAGAGAGCTCAGCGCCTTGGAGTCTGCGGTGTTGTCTTTCACCTCCATTCACGGCGGGCGTGGCGGCAATGTGATCGGCGATGCGGTAGAGCTTAAAGGCTCGATTCGCTCACTGTCCGCTGAGGGACGGGAGTTGATTCACAGGCGGCTTAGAGAGATCGCCGAAGGCATTGCCGCGGCTCACGGCGGGAACTGTGAGGTGGCACTGACTTCGGGCACGCCGATGCTCTCTAACGACCCCTTCGTCTCGGAGGTGATAAAGAGGGCGGCCAAAGAGGTTTTCGGTGAGGCGGCCTACATTGAGAATCCTCATGAAACCATGGGTTCTGAGGATTTTGCCTATTATCTGGAGAGCGTGCCGGGCGCCATGTTTCGACTGGGGTGCGGATTTAAAGATAAGGACAATCCACCCCTTCACTCCAACCGAATGAATCCGGATGAAGACTGTATTCGAGTCGGCGTCCTCATGCACAGTATGACGGTGTATTATTTATCAAAGAGCTATTAAAAGACGGCCCTCTCGCTGTAGAGAAGGCCGTTTTTTAGTGTTCACGCTGAGCGGATGTAATTTCGCCGAGCATATCTCGGCCTTGAAGCATCTTTTTAATGTTTTTAATATCCAGAATAATCACTTCGTGGCTGAGGAGTTCTTCCTTGGACGCTTCCTTCAAAAAGGAAGAATTGATCACAAGGACCGGGCGAAGACCTTCATAGATGGATTCCAACTGACGGATCATCTCGGTGACTTCCTCCCGATCCAATTCGTCTTTCGATGCGGAGTTGCGGAGTTCGACGCCGTAGCTCTGGCTGTCCTTTTTGACAAAGAGATCGAATTTGGTGGAGCGCTTGAAGTTTTCTTCGTAGTGATCCACATAGTAGCCGCAAGTGGTAAAGGCTTTGACGATGACATCTTCATTATTGAGATCCGTGGTCACCCGACGCAGTGCTGCAAGCAACTCGCGAGGGTGAATTTGAAAGATGGCGGTGCATTCGGTGTTGTTGCCGTGCGTGTATTTGTAATCGAAACCCACTAAGAGATCCGCTGCCACCGTGATATAACCGTGGGCAATGGCATTGCGAATATGACGAAAGAGCGCTTCCGTTTTCGTCTCATCGTCGCCTACGGTGAGCACGACTTTCTGTCTGTCCGGGATAATACTCTTTTTAAAGAACGCTTCAATATCCGGGTCAATGGTCTTTGTGATGAGCACGTCCTCATCGTCCAAATTCAGATGATGCATGATTTCAGTGAAGGTGTAGTCATCATAGTAGCGATTGGAGACGAAGGGATTGTCCTGGGATTGAATGGAGGCGATATTGGGGACATACCACAAGAGGTATTCCAACGCTTCGGTGAGCTCAGGACTCAGGGGCATGGGAATGGTATCATGGGCAATCGTGTAGCTTTGTACAGGGAGATTTTTATAAGTAAAGGCTTTAGTATACATAGGACTCCTTCATGGTGACAATGATGTCGTTTATTTTTTCAGTATTTACCCGAAACATACCATTAAAAAAACGCAGCTCGGCTGCGTCTTTCTAAGGTGGTTAAATTCAATTGTCAGTTGGTTGGATCCTCAGCCGTGAAGTCTTCTTCAGGAATTGGACGGTGTACAATGTGTTTGTAGTAGAATTTTTCAACCAACATGGAGATGGCGTTGTCACCGGTGACATTCGCTGCAGTACCGAAAGAGTCTTGAGTCAGGTACAGGGAAATCAAAATGGTGGCAAGTGGTGAATCGGAAGCTACGCCAACAACAGGCAGGAACGGCAAAGCACTCATAACGGCTCCGCCGGGAGCGCCTGGAGCTGCAACCATGGCGACGCCGAGAATGGCGATGAACTGGATGATCAGACCGAAGTTGTGCGGCATATCATACATGAAGAGCAAAGTATAGACACACGCGGTGAGTGTGATCATAGAACCTGGAAGGTGAACAGTAGCGGCCAGTGGAATAACGAACTCACGAATTTGGCGGGTGACGCCGATTTTGCGGTTACATTCGACATTGACAGGAATGGTTGCTGCAGAAGATTGCGTACCGATGGCGGTCATGTAAGCAGGCAGTGCTTTTTTCAAGCTGGCAAAAGGATTTCTCCCTGTGAGGCCGCCGGCCACGATGAACATGACACTTATGTACACAATGTGCAGTGCGATAATGCATCCGAAAATACGAATAAAGATGCTGAGAATGGCAAATACGGATCCGGAATAAGCCATATTGGCAAAGTTGCCGAAGATAAAGAATGGAAGCACCGGAATGATGACTTTGGCAAGGACCATGTTGATCATTTCGTTAAATTCGTTAATCAATTGGTAGAAACCTTGGCCGGTGCCTTTTTGGCGAAGCACGGATACACAAAGACCTATCATAAAGGCAAGGACGAGTGCGCCGGTGACATCGATGGCAGGATTGAGCGGAATTTCAAATAAAGCGGCTAAGTTATTCTCAGAAGCTTGTTGAATTTTATCTACCATTGCAGGGTCAATAAAGCTTGGGAATAAAGTATGAGCCATGGTGTAAGATAGCGAACCTGCAATTAACGTGGAGGCATACGCCATACCTACTGCGGCAAGAAGCAGTTTGCCTGCCCCTTCAGACAAATCGGCAATCCCTTTGGATACAAAGGCAATAATCATCAGAGGAATGACAAAGTTTAGCAGTTTGCCGAAGTTAGCTGAAAACGTAACGGCAATTTGAGTCACTACAGGTGGCAGGTAGAGACCTACTAAAATACCAAGTGCAATGGCAATAATAAGCTTTGGAATTAAGCCCATTGTAAATTTTTTTGTTTCAGACATGTTATTCTCCTTCTTTCAAGAAATCTCTTCTAATTCTCTGACCGGTTTTACTTCCAGCGAGACCGCCGAGTCCTGTCTCTCTCAAGGCCTCACTCATGGAATTGCCCACTTCGCCCATCGCGATGACCACCTCATCGAAAGGCACGATACTTTCCACACCGGCAAGCGCTAAATCTGCAGAGATAAAGGCATTGATAACGCCTGAAGCGTTGCGGAATGTGCATGGATATTGGACAAGTCCGGCTATAGGATCGCAAACAAGGCCAAGCACATTGATCAGTGTGATGCTTGCTGCGTGAAGAGTTTGTTCAACGGTGCCGCCGAGCATTTCTACCAGGGCGGAAGCCGCCATGGCGGATGCTGCACCGCATTCGGCTTGGCAACCGCCTTCTGCGCCGGCAAATGTGGCGTATTTGGCGATGATCTGTCCAATGCCGATAGATGTGATGAATCCGTTTTGTAAGGTTGTTGCGTCGAAGTCATATTTTTCAATGACCGAGCTCAGCATGGCCGGCATAATGCCCGATGAACCAGCTGTCGGCGCGGCGACGATTTTGCCCATGGAGGCGTTCACTTCGCTGGTGGAGAAGGCTCGAGCCATAGCTCGTGCTAAGAACGGACCGACAATAGGCTCCCCGTTGTTGGCATAATCAAAGGTGCGTTTGGCGAATCCGTCGATCATCCCATAGGTTGTCGTTTCAGATTGTGTCAAATTTTGAGTCGAGGACTGCTTCATCACCTCGATGACCTCGTCAATGCCGGCACGGATTTTTTCCTCCGTGTTGCCGCGGCGCAGTTCTTCTTCTATGACCAGGTCGTAGATGCGAATGCCGCGCTCGGCGCAGACCTCAATGATTTCTTTTGCAGTGTTAAGCATGATCCACCTCCACATATTTCGCCAGACTAAAACGAGGATCATTTAAAATAGTTTCTTGAAGCTCGTCAGTCAGCGGTTGGTCCAGTTCCACCGTGAGGGTGACCACGTTGGTAAGTTTGTCTTTGGACGTATTTAAAGATTCTATGTTGTAGTTGTGCGTGGACAACTGGGTGGAGACGAAGGATATGACCCCTTTTTGCTCCGGATATTTTAACAGTATGGTGGAATACTCACCGTTGAACTCGATGGGAATGCCGCCGATGTCTACAATTTTCATGGCCCCGCCGCCGATAGATGAGCCGATGATAAACTCATCGTCTTTATTCGGATAGGAGAAGACCAGTTTTACCGTATTGGGATGGAACTTGTCGCCGAGGTTGGTTTGAGTGAATTTATAGCTCAAGCCGGCTTCGTCGGCCAGCTCAAAAGACCGTTTAATGCGGTCGTCATCAGGTTCAAAACCCAGGATACCTCCGACGAGGGCGCGGTCGGTGCCGTGTCCTTTATATGTGTGTGCGAAAGAACCGTGAAGTTGAAAGTCCACCGCAGTGTAACCTTCAGTCACGATATCTGCAGCGACATTGGCAATTTTACATGCGCCTGCAGTATGGGAACTGGAAGGTCCGACCATGATGGGACCCATCACTTCAAATGCACTGTATTCTGTCATACTACACCTCCATTATCGCTTTTATGATAACAGATATAAAAACAATTTAAAAGCAATTCCGTACAAATAGGCGGACTAATTTAAATAAGAAGAAAACTGATTTCACAGTAAAGTGATTTTGAAGTAACTGGACACCAAAGTTGCGTCGTAGCGGTTGTCATTTGACAGACAATACCATATAATGACAACGCAAAGTCTAAGATTAGACTAAGATTAAAAATAGGAGGGACCATGAAAAAACAAAAGAACCAAAAAGAAGTCAGCGGTTTTCTCAAAGGCGTCGAAGTCATTGGAAATCGCTTACCACATCCGGCCATGATTTTCTTCATTCTCTGTGTTGTGGTTGTCATAGCCTCTCACTTTGTATCTCTTTATGGTGAACCGATCACTTACTTTGATGCAAAAGCAGGCGAGCAAGTTACCAAATCTGCAAAATCTCTACTCAACGGTGAAGGATTGAGTTATATTTTTAACAGTGCCGTCACCAATTTTACCAGCTTTGCGCCTTTGGGCACCGTCCTTGTAGCGATGCTTGGCGTGGGGGTGTGTGAATGGACGGGGTTGTTCAACACCGGACTTCGCAAGGCGCTGCTCAATGCCAACTCGAAACTTCTGACACCGATTGTTGTGTTTGCCGGCATTATGTCTAACGTGGCATCCGATGCCGGGTATATTGTCGTTGTGCCTCTTGGGGCGATCATCTTCGGCTTGGCAGGGCGTCATCCTCTGGCAGGTCTTGCGGCAGCTTTTGCCGGCGTCAGCGGCGGCTTTTCTGCGAATCTGATTCTTGGGACGACTGACCCGCTTCTGACCAACATCACCAATGAAGCGCTCAATGCGGCGCAAATTAATATGAGCATTCCTGTCACATCGAATATGTATTTCCTTCAAGTGTCCACTATTTTCTTAACTATCGTAGGCACTTTTGTCACCGACAAGATCGTGGAACCGAACTTAGGAGGGTATAAGTTTGAGGCGACGGAGGAAGAGGCGAGCGATGTTTCATCGCTGGAATCCAAAGGTATCCGCAACGCTATGGTAGCTTTGGCGATCTATGTCGTTGTGATGGCTTTTCTCATGGTGCCTGACACGTCACCGTTTAGAGCCTTGGATGAAGCTACAGGTAAAATGACCTTAAATGACTTTTTACACAACGGTTTGATCCTTGGCATGATGCTTATCTTCCTCATACCGGGTCTGGTTTACGGTGCGACCGTCGGGAAGATTAAAAACTCCCATGACTTGGTGGCGGCGATGACCAGCGCCATGAAATCCATGGGCGGCTACCTGGTGCTCGCTTTCTTCGCATCACAATTCATTGCCTACTTCGGTGAGACCAACTTGGGCGCCATCATCTCGTATAAAGGGGCCGAGTTTTTAAAGAATGCCGGCATTGGCGGCTTTCCACTCATCGTCATCTTCATTCTTTTCACCGGGTTTATCAACCTCTTTATGGGTTCGGCCAGTGCAAAGTGGGCGATTATGGCGCCGATCTTCGTGCCGATGCTTCTGGAACTTGGCTTTACCCCGGCTTTGACTCAAGTGGCCTACCGTATCGGGGACTCGTCCACCAACATTATTTCACCTCTGATGAGTTACTTTGCCATGATCGTTGTGTTTATGCAAAAATATGACGAAGAATCCGGGTTGGGTACGCTGATATCCATGATGCTTCCTTACTCGATTGCATTTCTCATATTCTGGACGGCGCTTATGGGTGTATTTTTCCTTTTCAATTTACCAATCGGTCTTGGCGGTACCATCTTTATGTAACACCAACTCCCTTCGGGGAGTTTTTTTGTAGGAGCAAAGTATGATTATTAAAAACATTCGCGTAGTCAATCCGAAAACACACTGGGATGCCATCACAGACATCACCATCAAAGACGGTCTCATTGCCTCTTTGGAACCCACGGATGCACCGGGGGATCTGGACGGTACGGGCCTTATTGCCGCCCCGGGCTTTATCGATACCCATGTCCACTTTAGAGACCCGGGTCAAACCCACAAAGAAGATATTGCAAGCGGATCGTCAGCGGCACTTGCCGGGGGTTACACCTCAGTGGTCACCATGGCGAACACCCGACCTATTTTGGATAATGTCGAGGTGGTTGAGGACTATCTCACTCGCGCCAAGGCGATGCCTATTCACATCTACACGGTCGCGGCACTGACCAAGGGATTTAAAAGTGAATCGCTGACCGATATGGACGCTCTTAAGCAGCTCGGCGTGGTAGGTTTTAGCGATGACGGCATTCCCAATACCAAAACCGCCCTTATCTACGACGGCTTAAAAAAGGCCAAGGCACTTGATGTCCCCGTGTCCTTTCATGAGGAAGACCCGACATTGAATCGGGAGAACGGCGTGAATGCAGGCGACGTAGCGGCCTCCCTCGGACTCTGCGGCGCACCGGGCGTGGCGGAAGATGTATTGGTTGCACGAGACGGCGTCTTATGTTGTCATACAGGTGCCAAAGTGGTCATTCAGCATATCTCATCCAAAGGTGCGGTGGATTTGGTGCGATATTTTAAAAGCCGGGGCGCGTCCATCTACGCCGAGGCCACGCCACATCACTTTTCCAGCACGGAAGATTTGGTTCTCAGCCAAGGGACGTTGGCAAAGATGAATCCGCCGCTTCGCACGGAAGCGGATCGCTGTGCCATCGTCGAGGGTCTTGCCGACGGGACAATTGACTGTATCGCGACGGACCACGCCCCTCATGCGGCGGAAGAGAAAGCTCAGGACTTTGTCAAAGCGCCGAGCGGTATCATCGGTTTGGAAACGGCATTAAGTTTAGGTCTGGTTCATTTGGTGGATACCGGAGCATTAAGTCTTATGGAGTTTTTGCGAAAGCTTACCTCAAACCCGGCTGCGCTCTATCAGTTGCGTGCCGGGAGTCTCGAAGTGGGGATGCCGGCTGATATCACCATCTTCGATATGCTGCCACGTACGGTGGGCGAAAGCCATTCAAAATCCGACAATACACCGTATCAAGGCGTCGAATTGAAAGGCAATGTCCGCTACACCTTTGTGGACGGCGAGATCAAGTTTCAAGGGAAATAAGGCAAATAAAAAAACGACCTGAGAACGGGTCGTTTTTTTGGTGCGCGTAAGAGGAATCGAACCTCCGGCACGTGCTTTAGGAGAGCACTGCTCTATCCTACTGAGCTATACGCGCGCAGGGATTGTTTACATTGTAGTCAAAGGGACTACGTCTGTCAATTCTTTGATATTTTTTAAAATTTGCAGGTGAGTTCGGCGGTTATAATAGTAGCACGGGAGGGATTCTTTGAGACGATCGCGACGAACCAGTAACGTATTTTTTATGTTTTCAGCACTGCTGTTTATTCTCATACTTTTTATGGCGGTGGCAGGGAGGGAGCCGGCTTCCGATCCCAAGACGGAGTATTTGGCGGCCACACAGCATTTGGCTCAGAAGGTGGCGAGAGATTACGGCCTTTTTCCCTCGGTGACCTTGGCTCAGTCGGCATTGGAGTCCAACTATGGACAGAGTGAACTCAGCCGAGCCGCCAATAATTACTTCGGCATCAAAAGCACAAAAGACGCACCTTACGTTGAGTATGCGACGCAAGAGTACGAGGGCACTTCTCCTGAGCAGATTGTGGCGAAGTTTCGAAGCTATGATTCGAAGTGGGCATCCTTTGAACACTATGCAACTCTTTTGACTCGAGGGCGGCGCTACAGTCAGGTGAAGGATGCGGCGAATTATGTCGAGGCGGCTCGCGCCATTCAACAGGCAGGTTATGCGACGGATCCCAACTATGCCGATAAGGTTATCAGCATTATTGAACGCTACGATCTTGACGCGTTGGATGAACCTCAATTTTAATAGGAGACCTTAAAGGACGGCTGTTTAAACAGCCGTCCTTTGAGGTGTATGAAAAAGAATGGTAACATTGTGTTAAGTTGCCGGGAGGGCGCTTGGTCTTACGCCGTCAGAGCATAAGCGGCGTCGCTAGAGACGCCCCGAGAGCTTTCCTTAGCTGAGTTCAGACTAACAAAGCAAGGTAAAGTCTTGATGTAGATTGTGTAAAGTTTCGGTGACGTGAGACGATAGGAGTTAGAGGTCACGGCGGTGCCAGGGTAAGAGCTCCAGCTTCTCTTCTTCGGAAAGCGACTCGTAGTACGTGGCGGCATCAGGAAGGTGTGGGACTTCGCGGGTGTGGGCAATGTCTTCAGACGCAGCATTGGGAGAAATTTCAGGCGAAGGGGAGCTCAGGGGCGATGTCGTCTCGGGCTGTGGCGTCCGGGAGTCTGAGAGATGAGTCTCGGCGTAGTCTTCCCACAGGCGGCTTACGAGGGTCTCTACCAGTGACAGGTCGGCCTCGTCTAAATAGCGCAGTTTTCTTACGATATCATGTAGTTGGGTCATAGTACCTCCTCAGAGAGTTTGCCCTTTCTTAAGGCAAGGTTTAAAATTGAAGTAACAAGTGCAGTGACGTGTGAGATATGGCGGGTCCCCTTATCTACTATTATAACGATAATTCGTGTGACACGCGAGGCGGCCGTACACGTATCCGAGTGCTCACAAAGAGGAAGAGGCTTGCGACTACTGGCCGACCTTGTCGCGAGCGTCTCCGGTACCACGCATTTGAAAGCTTGGCGTCGGGAGGATCGGCGCATGAAAGGAGACGCATATGAGCACACTACATCAACCTGTTGCTGTTGTGGCAGGCACCCTGGGAGACACCAACATGGGAGTTGCGTTACTTGAAGAGGCAGGTTATACAACGGTGGCGTATCCATTTTCCAAAACCCCGGACGAGCAGACTGCTATGCAGTATTTTTCGAAAGATGAATTAAACGCCGGCTTTCGATCTATCGTCAAGGATGCGAAAGTCAAAGGCGCTTCGGCGGTGTTTATCTACTGCAATTCACTCAGTCTGAGTGTCGATTATAAGGACGTTGCCGACGAGGCGGGTCTTCCTGTCATTACGCCCCTTGAAGTCTATGACAGCATCGCGGAACGCCGGCTCTTTATCATGGCGGCAAACGGGTTTTCAGCCTATGCACTTGACCGTAGAATGAGCGAGCGGCTGAGACCGGAGTCTGTGATAAGCCTTGGCATTATGCCTCTTGTCAATGCCATTGAAAGAAGGCAGGATGCGTTCACACAAAATAATCTTAGGGGTCTGATCCAATACATCGAAGGTTTGGCGCCTCAGCCTCAGGCTATTGTGTTAGGTTGCACGCATTTTCATGCCGTCGCAGAGGACATGGCAAGGCTGACAACGCTCCATGTTATCGATCCCACGGCGGCGATGATGGCGGCGCTTCAAGCGGCGTTGGCGTGACGCCGTTTCGAATTTAGAGAAGCGTTTTCCTGATAAGATTTACCAACTACTTAGAGCATTGCAAGGGTATAGTGGGAACATTCTACCTGTAACTTATTGCCATGAAAGAACAATAGAGATACAATAAAAATGAAGTTAAGCAATGAATTAGAGGAGGAAATATGAAACACATGAAAACGATGAATGGGAACACGGCAGCGGCATATGTCGCCTATGCCTTCTCAGAAGTTGCTCCCATCTATCCCATCACACCATCCAGTGATATGTCGGAACTCATTGATGCCTGGGCTGCCAACGGCAAAGAAAACATCTTTGGGGAACAGGTGCAGGTATCCGAGCTGCAATCTGAAGCAGGCGCTGCAGGGGCGATGCACGGCGCACTGTCTGCCGGTGTCCTCGCTACATCCTTCACATCATCACAAGGTCTGCTGTTGATGATTCCGAATATGTACAAGATGAGCGGTGAACTTCTGCCGGGAGTACTTCACGTTGCGGCACGGGCGCTGTCCACTCATGCCCTTTCCATCTTCGGCGATCATCAGGATGTCATGGCTACCCGTCAAACCGGTTTTACCATGATTGCCTCATCATCCGTACAGGAAATTATTGACTTAGGGGCGGTAGCTCACTTGTCAGCTATCAAATCCCGCATCCCGGCGCTCCACTTCTTCGACGGTTTCCGTACCTCTCATGAGATTCAAAAAGTGGAAGTTATCGACTATGACGACTACAAAAAATTGGTAGATTTTGATGCCATTCAAGCTTTTCGTATGAAGGCCATGAATCCGAATCGTCCATACACCAAGGGTACGGCACAAAACTCCGATGTGTATTTCCAAGCCGCAGAAAGCACCAACCAACAGTACATAGATGTGGTGGATACCTATGTTCACTACATGGACGAAATAGGCAAGCTCACCGGACGTCACTATAAGCCATTCGACTATTACGGTGCACCGGATGCCGAGCGCATTATCATTTCCATGGGGTCCGTGAACGAAACCATTGAAGAAACGGTGGACTATTTGAATGATCACGGCGAAAAAGTCGGATTTGTCAAAGTGCGTCTCTACCGTCCATTCTCTAAAAAACACCTGCTTGATGTGATTCCGCCGTCGGTTAAAGCCATTGCCGTTTTGGATCGCACCAAGGAAAAAGGCGCACCGTTTGAACCGCTCCATTTGGATGTGCTCAGTGCCTTTAGTGAAGAGAGCGACGCACCGACTATCGTGGGTGGCCGCTTCGGTCTTGCCTCCAAGAACACCACACCGTCTCACATTAAGAGCGTCTACGACAACTTGGCGCAAGCTCAGCCGAAGAATAACTTCACCATCTCTATCGTGGACGATGTGACACATACCTCGCTTCCTGTAAACGACACCATCAACACCGAACCGAAAGATACGATCAAGTGCAAATTCTGGGGCTTCGGTTCTGACGGGACAGTCGGTGCCAACAAGAGCGCCATTAAAATCATCGGCGACGGCACTGATATGTATGCACAAGCTTACTTTGCCTACGATTCGAAAAAATCCGGCGGCGTTACCATCTCCCATTTGCGTTTCGGCTCGACACCGATTAAATCCACCTATCTGATCACCCAACCGGACTTCATCTCTTGTTCAAAGCAATCTTACGTTCATCAATACGATTTGCTGGAAGGCATTAAAGATGGCGGTAAATTCCTCCTGAACACAATCTGGTCGGAAGATGAGCTCAAAGACAACCTGCCTCTTGAGATGAAAAAGACCTTGGTGGAAAAACACATTGAGTTTTATACCATCAATGCCACCGGCATTGCCGCAGAAATTGGATTGGGCTCACGGACAAATATGATTATGCAGTCCGCTTTCTTCAAACTGGCGGAAGTCCTCCCTATTGATGAGGCAGTGACCAAACTCAAAGAGTCTATCAAAGCCACTTACGGAAAGAAAGGCGACAAGATTGTCAACATGAACTATGCCGCCGTTGATAAGGGGATTGAAGAACTCAAACGGATCAATCTGGATGCGTCCTGGTGTGAAGGCGAAGATCACACGGAAGTTCGTGACGTACCGGAATACGTTGAAAAGATTCTCATTCCGCTCAATGCGCAAAAAGGCGATGCCACACCGGTTTCTGCGTTTGTGGGCGTGGAAGAAGGTTCTATGCCGAGCGGTACATCCCGCTATGAAAAACGGGGCGTTGCTGTGGACGTACCGCACTGGTACATTGAAAACTGTATTCAATGTAATCAATGCTCTTACGTCTGTCCACACGCCGTCATTCGTCCATTCCTTTTAAATGACGACGAAGTGGCGAACAAACCTGAAAGCTTCGAAACCTTGGATGCCAAAGGCAAAGGTCTGGAAGGCTTGCAATATAGAATTCAAATGTCCGTGCTCGACTGTACCGGATGCGGCAACTGTGCCGATGTATGTCCTGCCAAAAACAAAGCGCTGGTCATGCAGCCGCTTGGCGATGAAATGGATCAGACGGACAACTGGGAATTCGCCATGACTGTCGAACCGAAAGAAGATTTGATGGCCGACACCACTGTCAAAGGCTCTCAATTCAAACAGCCGCTTCTCGAGTTCCACGGCGCCTGTGCCGGATGTGGTGAAACACCGTATGCAACATTGGTGACACAGCTTTTCGGAGATCGTATGCTTATCGCCAACGCTTCCGGCTGTTCCTCGATCTGGGGCGGTTCATATCCGACCAGCGTCTTCTGCAAGAACAAGTTCGGTCACGGTCCGGCTTGGGCGTCCTCACTCTTTGAAGACAATGCGGAATACGGTTATGGTATGGCCCTTGCAGTGAAGAAACTTCGCAATTCCATTAAGAAATATATGGAAGACTATATGCAGGACAAAGGCAACGTGGACATCTTCAAAGAATGGATCGACAATATGAAAGATCCTAAGGTCACACGCCGCTTGGAAAAAGACATCGTTGCGATGGTTGAAGGGTCTGACGATATGAACCTCAAAGAAATTGCCAAGCTGAAAGACTATCTGGTGAAACAGAGCATTTGGAGCTTCGGCGGCGACGGATGGGCGTATGATATCGGTTACGGCGGTCTGGATCACACCATGGCAAGCGGTGAAGACTTTAACATTCTGGTCTTTGATACGGAGGTTTATTCCAACACCGGCGGTCAATCTTCCAAGTCCACCCCACGTGCAGCTGTGGCAAAATTTGCTGCCGGCGGCAAGCGGGTGCGTAAGAAAGACCTTGGTGCGATGTTGATGACCTATGGTTACGTCTATGTGGCACAAGTTGCCATGGGTGCCGACATGAATCAACTTTTAAAGGCCATTCATGAAGCGGAAAGCTATGACGGTCCATCCATTGTCATCTGCTACGCACCATGTATCAACCACGGTCTGCTCAAAGGTATGGGCAAGAGTGTCGCTCAGGAAAAACGGGCAGTGGAAGCCGGATACTGGCACCTCTATCGTTACAATCCTCGCTTGGCGGAAGAAGGCAAGAATCCGTTCAGTCTCGATTCCAAAGAGCCGACGGGGTCCTTCCAAGAATTCCTCGATTCTGAAGTGCGTTATACCTCATTGAAGAAGACCTTCCCTGAGATTGCCGAAGAACTTTATAACATGGCGGAAGAAGATTCCAAGTTCCGCTATGAACGCTACAAGAAGTTGGCGGCGGAAGATAAATAAAACGAACAAAAGAGCAGCTGAGGCGCTGCTCTTTTTATATTGTCTCACACCGGTGTTCACGTCAGATAAGCAGGTGTACAGTGATGACGATCCGTTGAGACGTGAGGCAACTTTGTATTGTAAAGCCTATCCGATCAATAAAGAATTATTGGCGCACGGGTAGGTAAACTAATTCAACGTGAAAGAAGGATGACTATGACATTTGTAAATTATAATGACGCGGACAATCAGACAGCGCTCTTGGCGTATCTTCGTGGCGTGGAGTGGAACGCCGGGCGATTTATGCATCGACAGCTTACCGAAGACACTTTTTATGCAACCTTCGGGCAGCGAGCTAAGCTCTTCTTTCTCATGGATCGACATCATATTGCAGGGTTTGGCGCTCTCGTGGAACAGGATTATCAAAAAGTTGCAGACTTTACACCGTGGATTGCCTTCGTGTATGTCGATCCGGCGTATCGCGGCGACGGTTGGTCTCGGCGTATCGTGACTTTTTTAGAAGCTCAGGCGATACAGGAAGGTTGGCATGAGGTCTATATTTTAACGCAGCATCAAGGCCTCTATGGGAAGATGGACTATCACTTTGTATACTCCATTGAAAGTCATCTTCACGGGACCGACTACATTTATCATAAAGCACTTATAGGTAGCAACTAACTTCACCGGAAGCTAAGCGTTGATGTATAGCAGCTTAATGCTAAGAGATAAACGATTTAAGTGGGCGGCTTTTTGTTTTGAACCCGTCAGCTCACAGCAGGAACTGTTCACTAAAAATATTTTTTTGTTCCACAGTATGGAAAACATCCCAAGACGAGCAAAGGCAAGGCTTACGGGCGTTTCGTATTGTGGAAGTTTAAAAGGGTATAATAGCATACATTGACACTATATTCACGATTCAATACAATAGAGTCAAACGATTGCAAAAAAACTTTAAGGAGGTTTCTATGGAGTATTTTGTAGATTTAAACAGCGACATTGGTGAGGGATTCGGATCCTACACCATGGGCATGGACGAAGAAATCGTCAAACACGTCACCAGCATCAATCTGGCTTGCGGTTGGCACGCAGGCGATGCGATGATTATGGACAAGACTGTGGCCCTTGCCAAGGCACACGGTGTGCGTGTGGGTTCTCATCCCGGATATCCGGACCTTCTTGGCTTCGGCAGACGGGCTATGACCATCACACGGGACGAAGCAAAAAACTATATGCTCTATCAAACCGGTGCACTGAAAGCCTTTTGTGACGCACATGGGGTCAAACTTCAGCACATGAAGCTACATGGTGGGTTTTATAACAAAGCTTGCAATGATCCTGAGCTGGCAGCCGGTATCATCGACGGCATTGAAGCCTTTGACAAGTCCATTATTCTCATGGTCTTAAGCGGCAGTCTCATTGCCAAAGAAGCTAAGGCTCGAGGCCTTCGTGTCAGTGAAGAGGTCTTTGCCGACAGAGGTTACAACGCCGACGGCACATTGGTCAACCGCAAACTCCCCGGCGCCTTTGTCAAAGATCCTAAAGAAGCACTGCCACGTGTCATTAAAATGATCAAAGAAGGCAAAGTGACTGCGGTAGATGGTACGGAAATTGATATTAAAGCCGATTCTATCTGTGTACATGGCGACAATCCGGAAGCTATTGAGTTCGTCAAACAAATTCGAAAAGGTTTGGAAGATGCCGGCATCACTGTGAAAGCAGTGGACGATTTTATTAAGTGAGGGAATTTATGGAAAAGAAAAAAGCAAATTGGTCCGTCCTTTTAGGTGCGGCATTTCTGATGGCAACATCAGCTATCGGTCCGGGCTTTATGACCCAAACTGCGAAATTTACCAGCGATTTAAAGGTGGATTTTGCCTTTGTTATCTTAGTATCTATTATCATGAGCTATATCGCTCAGCTCAACGTTTGGAAAGTTATTGCCGTATCCCGCTTAAGAGGACAGGATATTGCCAATAAAGTGCTTCCGGGACTTGGCTATGTCATCGCCTTTCTCGTTGCCCTTGGCGGCTTAGCTTTTAATATCGGTAACGTCGGCGGGGCAGGTCTTGGTCTGAACGTTATCTTCGGCATCGATCCGAAACTTGGAGCTGTCATCGGTGCTATTATCGCTGTCATTATCTTTACATCGAAATCCGCCGGTAACGCCATGGATAAGCTGACTCAAATCCTTGGTGCGGCAATGATTATTCTCATCGCCTTTGTCGCAGTGAAAACTGCACCGCCTGTCGGGGAAGCCGCAGCTCATGCCGTAGCACCGACAGACATGGCCGCTACCTTGCCGGCAGTGCTGACCCTTCTTGGCGGAACTGTAGGCGGATACATCGTATTTTCCGGCGGTCACCGTCTGATTGACGCCGGTGTGGTTGGGGAAGAAAATCTTTCTGAAGTCAACAAATCTGCAACTCTTGGTATTGCAGTTGCCCTTATCGTACGGATTCTTCTGTTCTTAGCTGTTTTGGGTGTCGTTACTGCCGGTGGCCAACTGGACCCTGAAAATATTGCAGCCTCTGCATTTAGAATTTCCAGCGGAGAAATCGGCTACAAAATTTTCGGTGTAGTCTTTACTGCGGCAGCTTTAACATCTATCGTCGGCTGTGCATTTACCTCGGTATCGTTCTTGAAGACTTTGTTCGGTCCAATCGGCCGCAACGCCAACTTGACCACCATCATCTTTATCGTGGTATCAGCGCTGATTTTTGTCATCATCGGACAACCGCAAACGTTGCTTGTGGTCGTCGGCGCACTGAACGGTCTAATTCTTCCTATTACCCTTGCTGTGATGCTTATTGCAAGTAAGAAGACCTCCATTGTCGGCACGTACAAGCACTCCAACGTACTGTTTATTCTCGGCTGGATCGTCACGGCACTTTCCGCGTACCTTGGTGTGACAACGATGGTGAGCAACCTCTCCACGTTACTCTAAAACCACTTCTCGAAAGGAGACACTATGCATGATATTCGCTATTTAAATAGTGGCGATCGCGCCATTATTATGGAATTCGGAAATACCATTTCCAAGGAAATTAATGGTCTCATTCGCAGTGTTGTAGCGACTATTGCCAACCGGGACGGGATCGTGGAAGTGGTCCCGACGTATCGCTCCATCACCATCACCTATGATCCGATGGTACTGAGCCGCAACGAACTCATTGAAGAGCTGAAAGGTTTGGATCTGAAGGACACGGCATCGGAATCGGACAAAGTCAAGCTCATTGAAATCCCCACCTGCTACGGCGGGGAGTATGGACCGGATATGGACTTTGTCAAAGCGCATGCCAACCTGTCTGAAGATGAGGTCATCCGGATTCACACCGACACCGATTACCTGGTATATATGTTAGGCTTTATGCCGGGTTTCACTTACCTGGGGGGGATGGATGAACGCATCGCCACACCGCGTCTTAAGAGTCCGCGTCTTAAAATTGCTCCGGGATCGGTGGGTATTGCCGGCTCTCAAACGGGGATGTATCCGTCGGAGTCGCCGGGAGGATGGCAGCTTATCGGCCGTACCCCGCTTCAACTCTATGATCCGATGAAAGAACCTCCGGTCTTTGTACAGGCGGGGGACTACATCCGCTATGTAGCTATTACTGAAGCGGAATTTAACGACATTAAAAAGCAAGTGGATGAAGGCACTTACGAGGTGATCATCCGAGAGGTGGAAGTAGGTGAACTTCATGGCTAAAATTAAAGTCATTATGCCGGGAATTCTGACCACGGTACAGGATCATGGGCGTATCGGCTATCAAAAGTTCGGAATCTCTCAAGCCGGCGTCATGGATGAATATAACTATGAACTGGCCAATGCTTTGGTGGGCAACGATGTCAATGAAGCGGTGCTGGAAACCACGTTTGTAGGACCGACACTGGAATTTGAAGACGATCTGACCATTGCTATCACCGGAGCCAATATGCAGCCAAAACTCGACGGCGAAGCGATTGAAAACTATCAGTCCTATGAAGTTAAAGCCGGGCAAAAGCTCAGCTTCGGGAAGCTCAAAGAAGGTCTTCGCGGCTACATTGCCTTTGGCGGGACCTTTGGTGTGGAAGAAGTGAACGGATCCAAGTCCACACTGCTAAAGAGTCAACTTGGCGGCTTTGAAGGACGGGCATTGAAATCTCGGGATGTGATTGAAATTCACGACCCTGTACCGTTCAAAAAACGGATTTTGGATGAAAAATATGTGCCGAAGCTCTCTCAATTTGCCGTTCTGCGTGTGGTCTTCGGACCTCAGGACGATGCCTTTACCGAAAAGGGCAAGCACACCTTCCTCTATTCCGGCGGCTACACTTTGACGAAAAATGCCGACCGCATGGGGATGCGTTTTAACGGCCCGGCTTTAGACTTTGTTGACGGTGCCGACATCATCTCCGATGCCACAGTCATGGGTTCTGTCCAAGTTCCGGCGGAAGGCAAGCCTATCGTACTGATGGCCGACCGCCAAACCACAGGCGGCTACACCAAAGTCGCCACGGTAGTGACACCGGATCTGTCAAAGCTTGCCCAGTTGCGTCCCGGCGCTAAAGTTCTCTTTGACGAGGTGACGCCGGACGAAGGGGAAGCCATTTACAAAACGTATCGTGAGACGCTCAACGCCATTCGTCAGTCATTAAAGTGAGGTGCCTATGAACTACGGAGTATTAACCCCAAAAGAAGCGCGAGAATTGATTCGAGGCGGTAAGCTTGTCCGTCCTACATCCGGCATTGCCAAAGGCCATGTACAGGCAAACCTGGCCATTTTACCCAAGGATTTGGCGTTTGACTTCCTGCTCTTTGCCAATCGCAATAAAAAGCCATGTCCTATTCTGGATGTCATCGAACCGGGGTCCTTTGAGCCGAAGTTGATTGCTAAGGGCTGCGATATTCGTACCGACATTCCGAAGTACCGCATCTATAAACATGGCGAGCTGGTCGAGGAAGTGGACAATTTATTGGATATCTACCGAGATGACTTTGTCGCTTTTCTCATCGGCTGTTCTTTCAGCTTTGAGAATGCCATGTTGGCGGCAGGCATTCCGGTGCGGCACATTGAAGACGATCACAACGTGCCGATGTTTATCACCAATATCCCGACTGTGCCGGCAGGACCGTTTCATGGAAATATGGTCGTCTCCATGCGGCCTATTCCGTATGACCAAGTGGTTAAAGCGACGACCGTCACCGCACGGTATCCGGCAGTCCACGGTGCACCGGTGCACATTGGCGATCCCGGACAAATCGGCATCAAGGATGTGATGGCACCGGACTTTGGTGAACCGTCAGTCTTTAAAGACGGCGAAGTGCCGGTGTTCTGGGCCTGTGGGGTCACACCGCAGTCCATCGCCATGACCTCAAAGCCGGAGATTATGATCACCCATGCACCGGGATATATGTTGATTTGCGATCCGGTGGATGAAGATTATGCAGTCTGACAGTTTGAAATAAATGTGTAGTGATGCGACTAAGTATGGGACGTTCCTGTATTTAGTCGTGTTTTTTAATACCGTTGAACGTACGATGCAGTTCATTTGGCAGCGTAAGAGGTGACATCATGCGCCGTGATAAGGATACTCATGGCAACGGGGCGTGCTTGCCCGGGAACGTGTCAAAATGAAACGCTTCTTAACGGTGAAATCCCAAGATGACAATGCTGAAAGATGAGGAGAAAGACAATGGAATTTGGTCAAAGAAAAGTTGGCGATGTATATGATTTAACTCCGGAAGGGGTTCGCGAGATTCAGGCACATGACAATGACTACAATGAGATCAGTGCGCCTATAAACTCGGACAAAAGAGATTGGCGCACCAAGGATATTGCGAATTTGTGGATTGGGATGATTGTCTCCATCGCGGTCTACCAGGTGGCAAGCGGCTTGTTGGTTTCAGGCATGTCCTGGGTACAGGCGCTGGTCACCATTATTTTAGGGCACACCATTGTGATGGGGGTGGCCATTGCTTTAGGACATTTCGGTACGAAGTACGGCATGAACTATCCCATGCTGAGCAAGTTGGTGTTTGGTCCGAAAGGAATGATTTTTCCATCCCTCATCCGAGGTGTCTTAGGCATTTTTTGGTTTGGTGTGCAAGCGTGGATTGGAGGACAAGCGGTCTTTATCATTATTAATGCCATCTATCCCGCCTGGTCAACCTATGGTTTTATGACGCAATTCATATCGTTTCTCATCTTTTGGATGATGAACGTGTATATTGCGGCCTCAGGGAGTAAAGCAGTTAAAATTTTAGAGGGCGTATCCGCGCCAATATTATTGGTCTTGAGTCTTATCGTCATCATATGGGGATTTGGTACCGCGAAGTGGAATTTGCACACACTGCTTAACGTGCCGGTGTTACAGGCTAAAGGCAGTGTGGACTTTTGGAGCCTGTTTTGGCCGGCGTTATCCGCCATGATTGCCTTCGATGGCGGCATAGCTTTATCCATGCCTGATTTTACACGCCACTGTGTCGATCAAAAGTCTCAGAGTTTAGGACAAATCATCAGTGCCCCTATCATGACAGGCTACATCGCTTTTGTCGGAATATGCGGAACGGCCGGAGGGTTTTTGGCCTTCGGCAAAGAGATTTGGGAACCGGCAATCTTAGTGGGCAATTTTAATAGCGTGGTGATACGCATTGTGTTTTCTCTTTTTATTATAATGGCCGTACTGACGACCAATGTAGCCGGGAATTTAATTCCTCCGGTCAATATTGTGGCGACCTTACTTAAGGGTAAATTAGATTATAAGTGGGTGGCTGTCTTAACGGCGGTGTTCGCTTTATTTGCAAGACCGTGGGACAGCTTATCCAGCGCCTATAATTTAATTTTCAATGTGACCCAATTCTTAGGTGCCTTGCTCGGTCCGATCTCCGGCTTGTATTTGGTGGCCTATCTCATTGCACATCACACGGACATCGACATGGTCGACGCATATAAAATTAACGGTGGGAGATATTATTACACGAAGGGATGGAATGTGCCGGTCATTGTGCTGTTTTTGGTATTTACCGCAATTATTTTTATCAGTAAATCCATCGAAGGTTTGAATTTTATTTTCAATAATGCGTATGTGTATGGCGTTGTCGTCACAGGATTGGTGTATTACGTTTATATCAAGATCACACAGGGAGGTAAGTAAAGCATGAGGACACTTTTAAAAAACGGGATCATTGTCACAGCTGACAACCAAGTTCAAGCAGACTTGTTAATGGAAGATGAAAAAATTATTGGCATAGGGACTTATGACGACGCGGATAAGGTCTACGATGTGAGCGGTATGTATGTGATGCCCGGCGGCATTGATCCCCATACGCACATGGAGCTGCAGCAATCAGAGCGGTATCGTTCGGCAGATGATTTCTATACCGGGACTGTTGCGGCGGCTGTGGGCGGCACCACGACGATATTAGATCACATCGCTTTCGGTCCGGAAGGCGCCGCGCTGCACCACTCCATCGATATTTACCGGGAACTGGCTAAAAAATCCGTCATCGATTACGGCTTTCACGGAGTGATTCAGCATGTGGATGATGAGATTTTGAACGAGTTGGACGGCATCATCACTGAGGAAGGGATTGTCTCGTTTAAAGCGTATTCCACCTACGGGTATGCGATGGATGATATCGATTTTTATCGTATTTTAAAGCAGATGAAACAATCGGGAGGATTGTTGACCATTCACTGTGAAAATGATCTGCTGACCCGATATTTAATCCGGGAGGCCGTTGATGCCGGTCACACTGATGTCAAATATTTTCCGGCAACACGGCCGAATGAAGCTGAAGCGGAGTCGGTGGATACTTTGCTAAACTTAGCTAAATTGGTTGAGACGCCGGTCTATATTGTGCACACGTCAGCAACAGAGTCTGTCGAGAGAATCAAGCTTGCCAAAGCTATGGGCCAAGAGGTCTATTCTGAAACCTGCACACAGTATCTGATGTTGACCGAGGCTGTATATTCAAAAGACGGTCCTGAAGAAGGAGTCAAATATTTAATGCAGCCGCCCCTTCGTACGGCGAAAGATAATGAGGCATTGTGGCGCGCGCTGCAAGACGGCGATGTGGTCACGCTAGGTACGGATCACTGTCCATTTATGTATGAGACAGAGAAGCGACAGGGACTTGGCAACTTTACACTGGCACCGGGAGGGGCGCCGGGGGTTGAAGAGCGGATTAAGATTGCATTTTCAGAAGGGGTGTTGAAGCGCCGACTGGATTTGAACACGTTCGTCAACGTCGTGAGTACCAATGCGGCAAAGATATTCGGTATGTATCCTGAAAAAGGCAGTTTGGAACTCAATACCGATGCGGACGTGATGGTCATCGATCCGAACGGGCGCGAGACGATTTCCGTTAAGACACACCATTCCGTGTGTGATTACAACACCTATGAAGGCTTCACCGTCAACTGTGCCATTCATCTTGTCTTCTCACGAGGAACATTGGTGGCGAAAGACGGCACGTTTGTCGGCGAAAAAGGCTACGGTCGATTTATTCATAGAAAAAATAACAAACAGTTATGACAAGCACCTCACCAGATACCGTCTTGCAAGGCTCTGAAAGGTCACTACAAAAATCCCCGGCCATATGGTCGGGGATTTTTTATGATGAACTAAGTTAATCAATGTAGCCGATGCGGTGAGACAGTTCGCGCGCGGCATGGGTGACATCTTCAATCATGGTTGGCAGTCGGTCTTTCATTCGATACTGCGGCGTGATGACGCCGACGGATGCGACGAAGTTTTTAGAGGAGTCAAAGACCGGCGCGCCGATGCCGATGGTGTCGGGTATGTATTCGCCTTCGGAGAGGGCGTAGCCTTGAGCGATGATAGTTTGCAGTTCTTTCTTAAAGGCGACAGCGTCCGCCTTTCGAACAGGACTGTCATCCAACTTGGTGGCAATGTAGTCATCGATGTAGCTTTCAGGCTGATGGGCCAGGATGACTTTTCGAATGGCGCCTTTGTGAAGAGGGATTTGACGACCGAAGTTTTCTACAATTTTTAATGTTTCATCGCCTTCAGCTTTGCCGATGACAATGCCGGTGTCTTTGCTTTTGACCACCATAAAGGCGTCTTCGTTGGTTTTTCTTGAGAGTTCCTGTAAGACGACTTCGGCTTCTTCTTTTAAGGACGAGGTGGCAGAGGCGGCGATTCCGATGGATATCAATCCGGAGCCCAGTCGATAGAGATGGGTTTGGTCATCTTTGGCGACAAAATTACAGCTGATGAGCGTGGACAGTATACGGTGGGTGGTGCTCGGCGGAATAGCAATCGCCTCGGAAATTTCGGCAATGGTATATTTCTGTTGTTCGCCTTTCATAAATTCGAGTATGTTGGCAGCTTTTACTAAACTTTGAATCACGTTCATTCCTCCATATGGAGATTATATCACATAACGGGATGGCTGATGAGACATATTCGTTATTCTTTCTTATTTATATTTGGTTTAAGGGATATGTTTTACAAGACAGATCGAGAGGGGAATAGAACTGTCATCCAAAGGGTAACTATGTTAAAATATAAACACTTGGGAGACCAAGTGAGGAGGAATGACATGAATTTTAGTTTCCTGTTGGATATTGTCCGCGGAACCTTAGTGGCATCGGTGGGAAGTTTTTTCCCTCTGATCTTTATATTTTATCCCCATATCTTTTTAACCCGTTCTATGACGGACGGCGTGGTCAAGGGCTTTAGTCTCTTTACGATAAGCTGTGCACTCTTGATGGCGATGTACTCGTTTAGCTATGGACTGTTTGTGTTTGCAGCTTTCGGCTCAATGATTCTGGTGATGCATATGATGCTTGCGAATCGCTTTGATCAAAACTCCACGGTATTTGTGGGGGCGGCTATGCTCCTTGTGGGCGGCGTCGTGGCACTGTATGCCATGGGCGTGAACTTTTCAAGTTTGCGCTCGCAGGAGATTCTGGATGCCATTGTGGCGGCGCAGAAGTCCATGAATGTGGAATTGGGCCGCACGGAAGTGATGATGGTTTACAATCGCATGCTTCAGCTGATGCCGGCGATGATCATTATTTTAAGTCTGATGATCAGCTACGGCGCATATTTTCTCACGGTCAAAGGACTGCTTTCCACTCAGGCCGTGGCAGTATCCTATCAGCCTTTTATCTACCTGACGATTCCTCGGGGGATTGTGGCGGCGGGTATTGGATCCGTTGCCGGACTCTACATTTTTTCCGGCGAGACGGGGATATCCGGACTGGTCATGGAAAATGTCGCGGTGATCTTCGGTGCGCTGCTCTTCTTTTTAGGCTTAAGTGTTATAATGTTTATACTGCATAAGCGACGGGTCCACGGATTTTTACGTGTGATGGTGCCGGTTCTCGGCATCCTGGTACCCTTTGCTCAGCTGATGATTATTTTCTTAGGATTACTGGAGAGTCTCTTTAACTTTAGAAGGCTCACGAGGTGAGAAGATGAAGACAACACTTGAACTTAAAGCTTTTCGCAGTGCCCTTATTGTTATGGCACTGGGTGTGGGGCTACTTTTTTACTTTGAAATCTGGGCGGGGTTTGTCGGTCTTGCCATCTATATGTATCTCGTTTATCGTCTGAACCGCATTATGGCACAGTTCAATGACGAATCGGTGCTGATGGTGGAACATATCACCAGGGATTTTGATTCCGTCACCAAGCAGGCAATATTTTCCATGCCGTTTCCGATGTGTATCACGGACGGCAAGGGTGTGATTATTTGGTACAATTCCCATCTGTTAACTATCTTTGAGGACTTTGATCTCATGGGTATGGATATCGAGAAGCTCATTGAGGGGTTGGACATGGAGGCGATTTTGGCGAACCGGACTGTCCTGCCGCGGATTAAAATGGGTTCTCGTGACTACGACGTCCACCTGTCAGTGGTGGATACCACCAAGACCCAATCGGCGCGAGATAAGATGGTACTTTTCTATTTTGTAGATCAGACGGAGCTCGTGAACTTGGAAGTCCGGTATCGGGACGAGTTTCCTATTGTGGCGAAGATCGAAGTGGATAATTTCGACGATGCTATGGATACGGCGCCGAGTGCCAATCGTCCGCAACTGGAGGTGGAGATTGACGCTCTCATCCGCAGCTATTTTCAAACCTATGATGCCTTGGTACGCAAGTACGAATCGGATATGTACCTTGTGGTGATGAGTTATAACTCCTTGAAACAAATTAAGGAGAAACGCTTTGATCTTTTGGACGACTTGAGAGAGTTGGATATGGGCAACACCATTCCAATCACCCTTTCTATCGGGGTAGCATCTTTCGGACTGACGTTTAAAGATGCGGTAGCGGAAGCGGATACCTGTTTGGACCTAGCGCTTGGTCGAGGCGGGGACCAGGCGGTCGTACGGGTGGAAGATAACTATGAGTTTTTCGGCGGGAAGAGCAAGGCTGTGGAAAAACGCAACAAAGTCAAAGCCAGAGTTCTCGGCATCGCCCTGCGTCAGCTTATTGAAGGAGCTAGAGACGTCTATATTATGGGGCATAAAAATGCCGATATGGATGCCATCGGATCCGCCATTGGGGTGCTTCGTGCCACGTTAAACTGCGACACGGAAGGTTACATTGTCTTAAATCGTCCCAACCCTTCGATTTCCAACTTGTTGGATCGGATGCGGGAGGATGAGCCGGAGATGTTTAAACGCATTATCAAAGAAGAGACGGCACTTGCCAATATGACCGGGCGGTCTCTTGTGATTCTGGTGGACAATCACAAGCCAAGTTTCACCGAAGCTCCGAAACTGTTGGAAGAACAAGCTCAGGTGGTGGTGATTGATCACCATCGTCGAGGCAAGGAGTTTGTAAACAATCCTGTGCTGACCTATGTGGAACCGTATGCGTCGTCGACCAGTGAGCTGGTGACCGAGATGCTCACGTACATGAAAGACGATTTGAACTTGACTCACTTTGAAGCCGATGCGTTGATGAGCGGGATTGTCGTCGATACGAAAAACTTCAGTTTTCAAACCGGGGTGCGGACTTTTGAAGCGGCGTCGATTTTGAAACGGGCCGGTGCTAATATGATGAAGGTCAAGAGCCTCTTCCAGGATGACTTGGACACGCTGCGCACTCGTGCCGATGTGGTGCACCAGGCGCAACTTGTCTATGACAAAGTGGCGGTGTCCCGTCTGAGTATTGCGGCGGATAATTCCATTCTCATTGCTGCCCAGGCGGCGGATGAGCTGCTTGATATCAACGGTGTGGAGGCAAGTTTTGTACTCACGCCGGTGGAAGAGGAAGTGCACATTTCAGGCCGATCCGTAGGAGACTTTTCCGTACAGCTTATTTTGGAAAAGCTCGGCGGCGGCGGCCATTTAAATATGGCAGGGGCTCGCGTTGCGGGGACTGTCGATGAGGCACAGGACAAACTGATGCAAGCCATAGAAGCCTATTTAGGCGAGGAGGAAGAATGAAAGTTATACTGTTAAAAGACGATAAAAACTTAGGAAAGAAAAACGATCTGGTCAACGCCAAAGACGGCTATGCCAAAAATTTCCTCATTCCTAAGGGAATCGCCATGGCGGCGACGGACGAAAATATCGAAAAATGGAAGGCGGACAACGCCAAACGGGAAGCGGAAGAGGCGGAGAATGTGAAGCATTTTACCCAAGTTAAAGCCACTCTCGAAAAATCCAAGGTCACCATCACGGCGAAAGGCGGGGAAGGCGGACGGCTTTTCGGTGCCATCACCTCACAAAACATTGCCGATGCCATTAAAGACCAATTGAAGTTGGATATTGACAAGAAGAAGATTGAACTGCCGGAAAATATTAAGCAGGCGGCGACCAAGCAAGTGCCTGTGAAACTCTATCCCGGCATTACGGCGACGTTAAAAGTCGTGGTGGATACGGAATAAGTCATGGACGAGCTCAACGCCTATATTCCGCCACATGTGGAAGCCACCGAACAGGCCGTTCTCGGGGCGATGCTGGTGTCGAAAGATGCCATTACTGCAGCGGTGGAAGTACTAAAGCCTGAAGATTTCTATTCGGAAATTCATGAGGAAATTTATCGCGCGATTATTGCAGTTTATAACAACAATGTACCGGCGGATGTGACGACGGTGAGTGAAGCTTTAAAAAAACGGGATTCACTTCAAAACGTCGGCGGACTGGCCTACATTGCGACCCTCTCCACACAGGGCGTCGCACCGTCCAACACGCGTCACTATGCCCACATCATAAAAGAAAAATCTGTCTTACGGCAACTTATCACTGCGGCGGAAGCGACTCGCGCCGGGGCTTATGCCCAGGATGCGGATTTGAATCTGATTTTGGAGAAGGCGGAGCAGAGTATTTTTAATATCACTCAAGCCTCTCATCAAGAAGGACTTCGTCCTATTAAAGATGTGTTGATGGAGTCTTTTGCCGAGATGGAAAAGCGGGCGCAGAATCCCGGGGCACTCACAGGGGTGACTACCGGGTTTGAAGATTTGGACAGGAAGCTTTCCGGACTTCAAAAGAGTGATTTGGTTCTTTTGGCGGCTCGGCCTTCCATGGGCAAGACCGCCCTGATGGTCAATATTGCCACCAATGCCGCGTTGCGTGCCAAAGCCAAAGTGGCCATGTTTTCTCTGGAAATGAGCAAATCTCAGTTGGTGCAGCGGATTATTGCCTCCATTGCGCTGGTGGATTTGCAAAAAGTTATCAGCGGGAATTTAAATGAAGACGACTGGGAGAAGATCATCAATGCCATGCCGATCATTTCTCAGTTGGACATTGATATTGATGATACGGCAGGTATTTCACCTCTGGAGCTCAAAGCCAAGTGCCGTCGGCAAAAGATGGAGCGCGGTCTCGATCTCGTCGTGATCGACTACTTGCAGCTGATGCAGATGAGCGACAGGGTAGAGTCCAGGCAACAGGAGATTTCCGCTATTTCAAGAAGCCTTAAGGGCATTGCCAAAGAGCTTGAGGTGCCGGTTTTGGCCCTCTCTCAGCTCTCCCGTCTTCCGGAACAGCGTTCCGATCACCGGCCGATTCTCTCGGACCTTCGGGAGTCCGGAGCGATTGAGCAGGATGCGGATGTGGTCATGTTCCTCTACCGGGACGAGTACTACTTAAAAGAAGAATCGGAAAAACCGAATATCGGGGAAGTCATCATTGCCAAGCATCGCAACGGTCCGACGGATACTGTCGAGCTGGTCTTTAGAAAAGAATTTACAAAGTTCCTGAACAAGGAATATGGAGCATAATATGGAGTTTATTAAAGTTATACTGTTGGGGATTTTGGAAGGCGTGACTGAATTTTTGCCGATCTCGTCCACCGGGCATTTAATTCTTGCCAGTGAAGTCCTCGCTCTGCATTCACAGAGTTTTGAGAATGCCTTCTCAGTCATCATTCAGCTCGGTGCCATTCTCTCTGTCGTGGTGTTGTATTTCAATCGCCTTAACCCTTTTGCCAAAGCCAAGTTGGTGGGGATTGATACGGACGGCGAGGTGAGTTTTAAAGACCGGCTCATCCATCGCGATCCGGCGACAATGCGGCTGATTGCTAAAATCATCATTGGATTTCTCCCTGCCGCGGTATTGGGATTTCTCTTTGATGATCTCATCGACAAGTACTTATTCAATCCCACGGTGGTGGCGGTCACGCTTATTTTTTACGGTGTTGTCATCATTGTGATGGAACGTCAAAAACGTACGTCTTATAAAATAGACAGCTTGGAACATCTGAGTGTGAAAGATGCTTTTAAAATCGGTTTCTTTCAATGCCTTGCCATGATTCCCGGCACATCACGCTCTGCTGCGACCATCATCGGCGGTATGCTTATCGGATGCAATCGCAAAAGTGCAGCGGAGTTTTCCTTCTTTCTTGCCATCCCCACAATGATCGGCGCGACGATGCTGAAGATTTTAAAGCTAGGAGCCGGTTTTACCTTAAGTGAATGGGGGCTGATTGCCCTGGGATTTGTGGTGTCTTTTGCTGTGGCCTACGCTGTCATTGTAAAGTTTTTGAGTTATATTCAAAAACACGATTTTCAAATTTTCGGGATCTATCGCATTGTGCTTGGTGTGGCAGTGTTAGTATTGCTTGCATTTTAGTGAAACGGGCTATAAATGCCTGATGGAAGTTGAATTTGACGCAAGGCTATGATAGAATCAAGTCATTATGGATAAAAGTAAAAGGAGGTAGTACATCGTGGAAATGTTCCTTTCGATTATCATTGCCGTGTCCGCCCTTGTGGTTATCGGTACGGTAGTTGTTACTGAAAGCAGTCAAGCCGGTCTTGGAACGCTTCAAGGCCAACAGGATTCTATGTGGGGTGAACATAGAGGTACAAGTAAAAAAGACATTGAGAACCGCATTATTATGATCGCATCTGCGGTATTTTTAGTGTCTGTAATCGCCATTGCAGCCATTTAGGAGGAAATCGTGGAAACCATTTACATTTTAGCTATTGTTGCCGGGGCACTCGCCCTGCTTTTCGGTGCTTATAAAGCAGGTTTTGTATCTAAGCAAGAGCCTGGCAATGAAAGAATGATTGAGATCTCTTCGTACATCACAGAAGGGGCCATGGCATTCTTACAAAGAGAATACAAAGCACTTGTTATTTTTGTTGTTGTACTTGCCGTTGTACTTGCTGCGGGACTGCAAAGTGTCGCCACAGCTATTTGTTTTATTGCCGGAGCTATCTGCTCCGTACTTGCAGGTTATGTAGGTATGAAGGTCGCAACGCGTGCCAACGTTCGTACTGCTAACGCTGCCAATGTACATGGCCTCGGACGTGCGCTGGACGTGGCTTTTTCCGGCGGTGCAGTTATGGGTATGTGTGTTGTTGGACTTGGAATCATTGGAATTACTGTAGCTTATACCATCACAAAAGACCCTACCATCGTTACCGGATTCTCCCTCGGTGCATCATCGATTGCACTTTTTGCCCGTGTAGGCGGCGGTATTTATACCAAAGCAGCTGACGTGGGGGCTGACCTTGTAGGTAAGGTTGAAGCAGGTATCCCGGAAGACGACCCTCGTAACCCTGCAGTTATTGCAGATAACGTTGGGGATAACGTGGGCGATGTTGCAGGTATGGGCGCCGACCTTTTCGAATCTTACGTCGGAGCACTGTTATCCGCTATCACCCTCGGTGTCGTGGCTTACGGTGACAAAGGCATTCAATACGGTCTTGCCATTGCAGCTATCGGCATTGTGGCAAGTATCATTGCCGTATTCTTTGTCAAAGGTGACAAAGATCCTCAAAAATCCCTGAACATGGGCGAGTACATTGCAGCAGGTGCGACAATTATCGCTTCGGCTGTTCTCTCCAACCAACTCTTCGGCAACTTTAAACCGTTTATTCCTGTCATTGCAGGTATTGTTGTCGGTCTTACTATTTCTAAAATTACTGAATATTACACAGCAGCTGAATACAAACCGGTACAACGTATTGCGGATGAATCGCAAACCGGTGCATCCACCAATATTATCTCCGGTCTGTCGGTAGGTATGATGTCCACCGTAGGCCCTATTATTGTCATTGCCATTGGTATCATGGTAGCTTTCGTCGGTGCCGGCGGCAGCGACGATGCCCTCCTCGGTCTTTTCGGTATCTCCCTGTCTGCAGTGGGGATGCTCTCCACCACAGCAATGACCATCGCGGTCGATGCTTACGGTCCGATTGCCGATAACGCCGGGGGGATTGCTGAAATGTGTGAACTCCCTGAAAATGTACGTCAAATCACCGACTCTCTGGATGCGGTAGGAAATACCACAGCAGCTATCGGGAAAGGTTTTGCCATCGGTTCTGCGGCACTGACTGCACTGGCACTTTTTGTGTCCTACATTAACGCTACCGGTCTTGAAGGTATTGACGTGTCTAAACCTGAAGTTATTGCCGGTACCTTTATCGGCGGGATGTTGCCATTTGCTTTTTCAGCACTGACCATGTCAGCTGTAGGTAATGCGGCCTCCAAGATGATTGATGAGGTGCGTCGTCAGTTTAGAGAAATCCCAGGCATTATGGACGGTAAAGCCACTCCGGAATATGCAAAGTGTGTTGACATTTCAACCGGAGCAGCACTTCATGAGATGATCGTACCAGGCTTAATTGCTGTTGTTGTGCCAATTATTATTGGCGTGGTGCTTGGGCCTGAAGCCCTTGGCGGTCTGCAAGCAGGTGCGCTCATTACCGGTGTCTTGATGGCGATCTTCATGTCCAATGCCGGCGGTGCATGGGATAATGCGAAGAAGTATATCGAAGGCGGTGTACATGGCGGAAAAGGCTCTGAAGCTCACAAGGCTGCCGTTACCGGCGATACCGTAGGCGATCCGTTTAAAGATACTTCAGGTCCGTCGCTCAACATCCTCGTTAAGCTGATCACTGTAGTATCTCTGGTATTTGCACCGCTCTTCGTACAATTTGGCGGTAAATTCTTCTAATTTAAGTAGATAGTGATTCAATAGAAAAAAACGACTTGGTTTAATCTAAGTCGTTTTTTTGTACATTAAAGGCGAGATATTCAATTTATGTTTGCGTCGGATAGTTTGCAAAGCAGTGATAGGTATGACGTGGGTTGCTTAAGCTTGAGTGAAGAGCCATCCGTTTTTCGGTGGCTGCTTTCTGAATTAAGCATAACGAGGTCATAAAGCGTTGATCAGTTTGAACTTGGTAAGTGGATTACCTATGTAGGGATGATTCACGGCATTTTGAAGGAAACTCACTAATGATTTAGCGAAGACAACCTATTTTTATAAGCTTTGTAGCGAAGAGGACGGATCTTCTTGATGGGAATGTTGTTAATGAACAGTATCTATGATAAAAAGTTCTTCACGATTTCGATATGTAGAAAGATATTATTGATGAGGGGAACTATGCCATGAGGTGTAAAAAGAGGCGGCTGTTTTTTAGCTTCAGAAAAAGTATATCCATTGTTATTTGTCCGAGAGGGACACGACGATAAGAGAAGACATTTGTCTGGCACATGATAAGAAAAAGCATCTATCAAGGGATAGATGCTTTTTTTATGTTTGAATTCATCATCAATGGCAAATCCTACATCCTGTCGGGAACTTTGGGGCAAAGAGTCTGTGACGATAGTAGGATTCAAGATACAACAGTTAAAAAGAAAGACAATGGTGTTTTCGCGACTGACTCAAGGACACGTTGGCACCATCGTTTCTATGGGGACCGGTCAGACGCTGTTCGTATTTGGTCAAAGGAAGCGGGCGCTCACTTAGTAAAGTTTAAGTCCATGCCCTGCACAGTAATGATCTTTTCAATAATATTCTTTTGATCTAATAAAATAGTGATAATATGCTCAACTTTTCCCTGTCTGTAGCGAAATAAGGGATAAGTGGCGGAAATAGCACCCTTTATACAGCCATCGACTTTAATCGGTACAGCTATGCATGAGGTATGCATGGATATTTCCTGATTTTCCACGGCATAACCATTCTTTCTGACCGCGTGAATCTCTTCCAGCAATCGATCGAAAGATGTAATGGTATTCTCTGTAAATTTTTTGAACACGTAGTTGGAATACATGGCTTCCAGCTTGGCGTCGCTTAATCCGGATAAGAGCGCTTTGCCGATAGCTGTTGCGCTCGCAGGCAGTTTCATACCGACAGAGCTTACGATTTCAATGTTTTCTTTGGTGTTGACTTTTTCCAGGTAAAGGACTTGATCCTGATCTAAAATGCCAAATTGAACAATTTCACCAATTTTTTCGACGGCGACTTCCATCTGTTTTTTGATAACGGATAGCACATCTAAATGGCCTGAGTAGTCCAAACCTAATTGAAATAGGTTGAAAGAGCATGTGTACTCACCATTGTCGTTGAGATTTAAAAAATTACAGCTCACTAATGTTCTCAAAATAGGGCTCAGCGTGCTTTTTGGAATTTGAAGTTGTGAAGAGATTTCGCTCATCGAGATACCTGTTCGATAACTATCGACCAGGTTCAGTGTATTGATCACGCGCAGCGTAGGATTGTGTAAATCTGATTGCATAGGTCCTCCATGTATTATGAAGTATATCATACTACATATGGCTGGAAGATGTTTTATTTAGCCAATAAAAAAGAAAGTTGGTCTTGCCAACTTTCTTAGGAAGATTATAACGTGTTGTTATACGCGTGATACGTATGGAGCACTGTATCAAGAATGCGTTTTGCAGTTTCAAATGTTGAGGGCTCAAGGGCGTTATTGGGGAATATCGATGCGTCACTGATAGCGAGGCCTCGTGTGGTGAGAAGTTTTTTAAACAACGGAATAAAATTTGGGGATAAGGTGTAGAGTGGCATGAGTTGATGAATAAGGTGAGATAAAAACAATACCTTTTTCATCTGCGAATTTTCCATGGCATGGATGAGGTCGGCCCAAATATCCGGGACAATATTAGACAGTGCGCCGATGCAACCGGAACCTCCGGTAGCGATGTTATATAAGAACTGATCGTCAAAACCAGAATACAGTTTGAAGTCTAAAGATGCCACAGCTCGCGCAATCCCATTGGTGTGAAGCGGATCCGATACAGAATCTTTGAGACCCTTTATATTGGGGTGGGAGATGGCCAGTTCATAGACAGTCTGAGGGGAGATATTGAAGCCGCTTCGATCCGGATAATTATAAATATATAGATCACCTGAAATGTGCTGAGCCAGATAGGCATAGTAGTTATATACTTCGCGTTGACTTATGCCGTAATAATAGGGACAGATAATCATGACACCTTTGAAACCCTGTGCAAGCACGGTATTGGACAAGTGAATGGTTTCTTCAATTTTCGCACAGTTCGTACCGGCAAATAAATCCACCCGATGGTTATTGACCGTTGTGTATAAGTCAAATATTGATAATTTTTCTTCCAGGTTCAGCGTGGTAAATTCTCCGGAACTACCTAAAACCAATATGCCGTTCACACCGCTGTCGATGAGAAAATTGATAAGTGTCTCATTGCCTGCGCGATCAATGGTATTCGTATCATCGAATAAGGTGAGGGAGGGCGTAATAATTTCACACATTTTTTTTCCTTTCTCTATCTTGAGTACAGTTAATTATACAAAATTGGCGCCTCGTTGAATCGCTATTTCCGTAAAGCCCAATGCTTCTGCTTTGGTGACTTTGCCATTGCAAATGGCAATCATATCTTTGAAACACAAGTCGGATAATTCCTCTAAAGTGGTTTGACCATAAATCATAGGCGACGCATCCCAGTCTAAATTATCTTTCATGGTGACGGCGGTTTCTTTATTGCCGGTTATTTTTATAACGGGCGCTATCGGGTTACCTGTCGGGGTACCTCGTCCTGTTGAAAAGACAATCACTTGACAGCCTCCGGCAATCATGCCGGCAACAGATGACGGATCATTCCCAGGAGTATCCATAATCACCAAGCCTTCATGAGGCTTGAGTTGTTTGGCGTAATCATAGACCGCATTTACTGAAGTAGAGCCGCCTTTGTGAATGCAGCCCAGCGATTTTTCCTCCAGCGTCGTGAGTCCGCCTGCTTTATTTCCGGGGGACGGATTGCCTTCGCGGACTTCCTCGCCAGTGTTTAATTTAATATGCGCTTCATAGCGTTGCACAATATCATAAATCCTGTCATGAACCTCTTGGTTTGCCGCGCGGCGTGCCAAAATGTGCTCAGCACCGATGAATTCCGTCGTTTCGCTGAGGACCGTTGTGCCGTGTTCTTCTACCATTTTATCACTTAGTTTGCCAATCACAACATTGGCGGCTAAACCGGACGTCGGATCGGAACCTCCGCACTCTGTACCCATAATGATTTCAGACATCGGGAAGGATTCACGTTGCAAGACACTGGCGTCGTCCACCAATTCCCGCGCATAACGTGTCGCAATTTCAATGGCTTTTAACGTGCCGCCAGCTTCCTGAATCACCACAGTCTTAAGAGGTTTATTAGTACGTGCTTCAATGCGTGCTTTCACTAAGTTTAACTGAGCATTTTCACAGCCCAAAGAGACTAAAACCGTTCCGTAAATATTCGGGTTGGCGGCAAAACCTGAAATGGTATCCAGTGTATATTCAAAATCGTCGCCAAGCTGCGAACAGCCCAACTGCATGTTAAATGTCACCGTGCCGTTCACTTGGCTTGCGATGATGCGCGTCGTATCTGATGCACATACGCTACACGGTAAAATTAATACGTGATTTCTGATGCCGATACGGCCGTCACTTCGTTTGTAACCTAAGAAATTTGACATATACTTACTCCTTTTCCTTTAAGTTTTCGCGGCGACCTTCGCAGTTAAAGTCATGGACATGTTCACCTTGTTGGATATCGCAAAGGGCAATGCCGATATGTTCACCGTATTTGATGACCGGTTCATTTTTTGAAATGTTCTTCAAAGCACATTTATGATAAATGGGGATATCATTTAATGCTTTGCATGCTACAGGTCGGTTATCTTTGTTCAGATAGTTGACCGTATCACCTTTGTTGATTTTTTCGATGGCGACGACAACATTGTCGTCAGCGCTGACAAGTATGGCATTATTCATAAGTATCTCCTTTGTATAACTACTATTTCTTCCAATAGGCCTTTGAAAAATCTTGGCCAACTAATGGAAATTTCGGGCAACCATATTTTTTTGCCCACCATGCTGTAATGATGGGGATAAGAATTGCAGTGACAACTGTGGATGCAGCCACTTGTGTGGTTGCCGCCTCGACGTACTGTGCCCATGCCGGATCGACGGTGGCGATGACGGCCGGTACGGCGATGGCATTACCGGCTGTAGATGAAACGGCCCAACCGGCATAACCCGGGCGACGATTCAAAAGACGGTCACACAGCACGACAAACGGTCCGCTGATGCACACCGTCATCAGACCTAAAAGAATGCCGGGGCCTCCGCCTGCCAATATATTGGTAATATTTATACCAGCGCCGAGTGTGATGCCGACAAAAGGTAACAGCAGCCCTACACCGGGCTCTAAAAACTCGCTTAATTTTTCATCGAGATTGCCAAGAAGCATCCCAAACAGGATAGGTACGATAACAGCAATCAAGGATACAATAGGAACGTTTGCCAGTCCGCTGGCACCAAGGGTCAGTAGTGTGAGGAACGGACCGTCGTTAATGGCAAGTAGACTCATCGCGGTTTGATCCACTTCATCGCCGTACTCGACATTAAGCGCTAAGTACATTGAACCGTTTGAATTGGTGATCGCACTGACTACAGCAAGTGTCGTCAAGCCTAAAAATCCGGCCATGCCGAAAACTTTGCCGATGACGATTCCAATTAAAGCGCCAATCAACCATTTGGATAGCAGTAACACACCGCCGCGCTTCACAACTTGCAACAACTCTTTAATACGTAGTTGAGCACCCATACAAATTAATTGGACACCGAGTATGGCGGCTGAACCTTGGCTGGTAAATACTGCTGTTGTGAAGGATCCGATTTGCAGCATCTCCGGGAAGAATGTGTTGACGATTGAAGACAAAAACATGGGCACAATCATCATGCCGGCGGGTATTCTTTTTAGAAAACGCATTATCATAAAAGACCTCCTATTCGTATATGCGCACTTGTATCTATAAGCGTTCTAACTTCACTATATTTATACGCTATTCATTTGTCAAGGTGAATTTCAATCATTTCACAGTGACTATCGTATGTCCGTAGGTAGCTATAGGCAGAGGTATAAATATTTTGTAGAAGGCGTTCCCTCGATTCGGCTCCTCTGATACAATGAACGTAGACTATCAGTCGTGCTGGAGGTGATGGTGATGAAAACAAATTACAAATCCGTGGTTTATATTTTGCTCGCGGCAGTGATATGGGGTTTTGCTTTTGTTGCTCAGGCAGAAGGGATTGAACATATCGGCAGCTTTACTTTTACAGCTATTCGTGGGTTTATCGGCGGCGGTTTGATTTTGCTCCTGTACAAAACGCCTTTAAAACACGTGCTGACTACAGGCAAGGTCTATGCGGATCATGCCATGCAGCGACGAGCCGGACTGTGGTGCGGCTTATTGCTCTTTGTCTCCATTAATCTGCAGCAGCTTGGGATAGCTGAGACGACGACGGCCAAGGCCGGGTTTATTACCACGCTGTACATTGTCATCATTCCCATCATTCTATTTTTTAGAGGTGAGCGGATCAGCCCGCGGATTTTCTTCTGTATCGGGCTTGCTTTAGTCGGATTTTATTTTTTGTGCATCACCGATGGTTTCACATTGAGTCGAGGAGATATTCTGATCTTTCTCTCTGCGATTTTGTTTTCCGTGCATATTCTTGTATTGTCCCACTTCACCCCCTTGGTGGATCCTGTGAAGTTAAACGGCGATCAGTTTATTGTAGGGGCAGCGTTAAGCGCCGTGGTGGCGTTCTTTTTCGAGCCTTTCGACATCTCAGGCCTGAGCGGTGCACTGCCGTCGCTGCTGTATGTGGGGGTGTTGTCATCGGCGGTGGCCTATACGTTACAGATTGTCGGCATTCGTGACTTGAATCCTACGGTGGCGGCGCTGCTTTCTTCACTGGAGTCGATCTTTGCGGCGATCGGCGGCTTTCTCATTCTGCACCAGGTGCTCAGCGTTCGGGAGATAATCGGGTGTGCCATTGTTTTTACCGCGACACTCTTCACGCAACTGGGAGGCAGTTATGATTCGTAGATATGCGCTCTATGACGGCAAATTTCAAGTGTTGACTCAAGACAGCCAGACGCATATCAGACCGGATGATGCGGCGTCGTTTTATTGGACTCAGGTCACTCGCCCCGATGACGGGGAGTTGCAGGCACTTCTTGAGCTGTATAACGTTCCTGAGGACTATATCACGGCGGCGCTCGATGTCAGTGAAGTGCCCCGCACGGAACAGATTGATGACAGTCCGGCCCTCTTTTTGTTCAGCTATCCGATAAAACATGATCGGGGCAAGTTTGCCACGCGTCCGCTGTCGGTGATTGTACTGCCTGGAGAAGTTATTACCGTCTCGTCCGATGCGCCTGCCTTTATGGATCGTGTGGAGGCGACGTATCGCGGCATTGGTGGTGATGAAGAGCTTCAAAACTTTGTGGCCAATGTGGCTTGGGCCATTTGTTCGCACTTTGTAGAGGATGTCAGGGAACTGAATCGTATGATTGATGGGATTGAGAAAGAGGTTCGCATCGCCGATAAGCCTAAGATTTTCATGCAAATGATTGATATTCAGAAGTCACTGATTCGTTTTGACATGGCGACTCAGGAAAATGATCCGGTGATTGAGGCATTGTTTCAATCTGAGAGCTTTACCACATCGACAAGAGCGCTGGATTTGCTGAGGGATTTACAAATTGAAAACTATCAGGCTCGGTGCATGATTGAAGAAGCGTCCACCATTATGGAAAGCTTGTCGGATCTGTATTCCAACCTTATTGCATTTAATCTCAATGTGGCGATGAAAGTGTTGACGTCTATTACCATCGTCCTTACCGTACCGACCATTATCGGCGGTCTGTGGGGGATGAATGTGGATTTGCCTATCGATCACACGCCCTATGCCTTTTGGATCTTGATTCTCTTGTGTGCGGCAGTGTCCTATGGACTGATCAAATATTTTAACAGGAAGGGATATTTATAGCCTCTTAGAGGAATCTTAGGAAAGTTTAAAGAGTTTTTAACAACGTCACAGGGATTTTCTGGGATAATAAGGACGGGAAGTGATGTTATGTTAAATTTAAATAAATGGTTAGGCGCTCACCGTCCTGTGATCTTCACCATCGATCGGGAACATGGCACGGATGCGATGAAAGTCGCAAAACGTATTGCCGACAAACTCGATATCCCCGTCTATGATGAGCAGATTATCGATCTGAAGCTATTAGAGAGCAGCGTGGATCCGAATTGTATAAAAAAAGATGACACCTTTTTACAAGGTACCATCTATGATCTCTATCGTGAAAACTACTCCTATTCTCAGGAGGATTTTGTGGCGACGGATGCCCGGTTTCTTGCCAACGCCAAAATTCTCCGAGATCTGGCCAAAGATGGCGCGGCAGTTATTCTCGGCAAGTGTGCCAATTATGTGCTGAAGGGCTACGACACTTTTAATGTGTTTTTAAGCTGTGATGAGACGTTGCGCATTGAGCGGCTTATGGCTCGGGATCACATCTCGCAACAGAAGGCCCGAGGGGAACTGCTCAAGATCGATACGCGAAGAAAAAATCATTATCAAAAGTACACCGGCGGTCAGTGGGGCGGTCCGACGGATTATGATCTTATTATCAATACGGCATACTTTGACAGTGACGATGTGGCAAATGTCATTTTAAAGTGTTCTGCCTTGAAGCATCGACAGTAGCTCGTCCAGAGCTTGTTCAAATTTGTACGCATCATCTGCGCTGCGCGCCGGGTTATGAGCATAGATACCTTGGCGGCGGCGCTTTTTATTAGCGTGACGCACGGCAAGGCCGCTCATAATGTTGGCATCTGTGATGGCATCGCCTCTGAAATTTAAAACGTACGCACCTCGTGCGAGGAGTAGTGCCGAGAGGCCCAAGTCTGCCGTCAAAGCCACGTCACCGGGACGGATGCGGTTGGCAATTTCAAGATCCGCCGCCTCTTTTGACGGATCTACGTGAATGATGGTGGCATAGTCGCTGTGAAGTTCAGTGAGGTAACTGGCCACCATGTAAAGTTTGATGCCATGGGCTTGTGCCAAGCGGGTGACGGTCTCTTTTACCGGCGCGGCGTCACTGTCCAGATAGATATCCATAAAACCTCCTCATGTCTCTAAACTCATGATATAATAAAGCTTTAGAAAGGAAAAGAATGGAACTGTTTTTTATCGGAGCGGCGATCGCTGTTGTGGCGAGTTTGGTCTTAGGCTCCATGGTACTTATGTTTAAAGTCCTGATGAATATTATTGGCGGCGCGGTGCTGCTCTTTGTAGTGAATTTGGTATTGGAGCCCATGGGTCTCGGGATTGCCATCGGCCCTTTAACTGCGCTGTTAACCGGCATTTTCGGTATCCCGTATGTGGTTGTACTCACATTAATCAAATTGTTTCTGTAGAGGTGTGTTGTGAAGAAGTTTTTTATAGTAATCAGTATAGTGCTTATTGTGGCGGTGGGAGGCTTCGTGTCATTTCTCTACAGTGTCTGCCCGAAGTTTGACAATAAGGGCGTGGAACGTTTGGAAGAGAAAGATCCTTTAGCAGGAGGGACCGATGTCTTTCAGGGGGATCAGATCCTCCGTGTGTTGGTTCTGGGAGTGGATAAGACGGCTACCCTGGATAAAACCGAAGAAGAGAACGGTATGCGTTCGGACACGATCATGCTCTTTTCTTTAGATCCCAAGACTCACAGAGCTCAGTTGCTCTCCGTGCCGCGGGACTCCTACATACGCATTCACGGCTATGGCAAAAATAAGATTAATGCGGCCTTTAGTGAGATTGTCTATCCCGGCGGCGGGGTCAATTTGGTGGCGCAGACGTTGGAAGACTTGCTGAATGTGAAAATTGACAACTACGCCATTATGGATTACAAGGCGGTATCGAGCATTGTGGATGCCGTGGGCGGCGTGGATGTGGAATGGAAGTACGACGATTATACGTATACCGATGACTGGGTGGTGCCGCCATTAAAAATTGAAATGAAACGCGGGATCAATCATCTGGACGGAGAAAAAGCCGTGAACTACTTGAGGGCGCGCAAAGCCTATCCGGGGATGCAGGATATTATGCGTATTGGCGCGCAACAGGATTTTCTTATGCTCCTCTTTGACAAGGTGAAAAATCCTGCCATTTTGCTTAAAATCCCTGAACTTATCGATATTGTCGATCGCTATGTGGAAACGGATCTCACTTACGGACAGATGCTCACCCTGGCGAAGTTTGGACTGGGTTTGACACGGGAGACTATTGATACGGCCACGCTAGAGGGCACCGGCCAATCAGGTGTGCTTATCGGTCGGGATAAAGTCGATGTCTATGTGGTGGATCCTGCTGTGGCCCAAAGTGTCATCCTGCGTGATGATACGCAGGCAACCGACAGCGATAATGGTACGCAAGACGGTGTCGGCACTGATGGGACGTCCGAAAACTCTACCGCTGACGATATCGGCAACGGCAATGGCACCGCTGCGACGCACACCAACGACGCAGACCATGCATCTACGGTGAGTGGCAATTCAACTAACGATACGAAAAATGCGTCGGGTTCAAAACAGCGAGGCACCGGTAAAGTGATCATTCAATCCAATTAAGCAGGTAAGCAGGCAAAAGCCTGCTTTTTTTATGTCGAGAAACGATGAAAGCGACATCTTTAATCCGCTGCCGTGATTTCTCATTTTAGGAAAGTTGTAGTAAAATAGTAATAAGAATATGTGATTACCGTCATCAAAGAGGGTAACCTTATATTGTGATCTTTTAGTATTAAATCGTTTACCACAAAGGAGGTTTTCGGTATAATAGAGAGGTACAGCTATGATGAGTATATATAAAAAACTATACTGATAGCGATAACCGTTGAGGGAGGTGGAGTATGAGCGCACTGGATCAAATTGTTACCACAGAAAAAAAAGCGGATGCAGAACTTCTGCGTGCCAAAGATGAAGCGACGCGTATTATTGAAGCGGCAAAAGAAACGGCCCGTCAATTAAAAGAGGAACGTCTCAACAGTTTACATGCCCGGTTGGAGCAGATGAATGCAGATATGACAACAAGGGCGCACACGGAAGAAACACAGATTTTAGATAGAGCACAGTCGAAAGTTGCAGCCGAAAGCACTATAGGGACGAATGACCTGGATGCTTTGGCAGAATTTGTAGTAGAAGAGGTAATACATGGCAATCGTTAAGATGACCAAGTTCAATCTTTACACGTTTAAAGAGGATCTTCCGGCGGTCTTACGGCGCCTGCAATCATTTAAAGATGTGCATTTAGACGAGGCAACCACAGACGCGCAGGACTACATACAAGGTGCAGCCATGCCGCCGGAAGTGCAGAAGCTGGATGAACGCATTCAAAGCGTTCATTGGGTTATCAATCGTTTGGAAAGTTATCAGGACAAACCCGGCACATTGGAAGATTTAAAGACACGAAGGGAGGTCTTGAGCTTAAGCGAGCTCAATGCTAAGGCCAAGACGGTGGACTTCGACCCTGTTTATGCGGCGCTGAAGCGGCTGGATACTGCGGCTGCGTCTTATGAGAATCGCATCGAAAAACTCCGAGCTGAGAACAATGAATGGCTGCCTTATAAAACCTTGAGTGTGGCGCCTGAGGAGCTGAAGGCCTTGAAGCGCACGGCAGTATATCTCGGCGCAGTCTCGGCGCGTGGTATCGACGGGTTTAAAGCTAGCCTTCGACAGCTGGATTATCCTTATGAGACGGAGTTTATTTCTGAACACGGCGGCTATGAGTATATGCTGGCCATGACGGACAAAGACAGAGCTGAGACTTTTGCGGACACCTTACGAAGTAACGGCTTTCAATTCCAAAGTCTGGAATTAAGCGAGACGGTAAAGGCGAAACTTGAATCCAATGAAGCACAGATAGCACAGCTCAACGACGCTAAACGCGGTTTGGATCGAGAGTATCAACAACTGGCACCCCATCTCGACGGGCTGAAATACTATTATGAGGCGCTTCGCAATGAACGACTTCGTCTCGCTTCGGCTGAGAAGGGCTTGGAAACCAAGCGGATGAGTGTGTTGCAAGGGTACGTCGAAACTGCGAACGTAGCGGCGCTGGACAAAGCTTTGGCAAATCTCGGACCCCATTACATTGAATGGGAGGAGGCCAAGGCTGAGGACAATGTACCGATTAAATTGAAGAACACAAAAATCATTCGACCTTTCGAGTCCATTACGGAGATGTACGCCATTCCAAAATATGGTGAAATTGATCCGACGCCGTTTTTGGCACCGTTTTACTTTGTGTTTTCCGGTATTATGATCGGGGACATGGGGTACGGCATCCTGACGGTGCTCTTGTGTCTTATCCTTTTGAAAGGCTTTAAACCGGATATCAAAAAGGCAAAATTGATCACCTTTGTACTCTACATGGGAATTTCCTCCATTTTCTGGGGGTTTATATTCGGATCATTCTTCGGCGATTTGATTCCGATGAAAGCTTATATCAGTCCGTCGGAGGACTATATGACGATGATTGCCATGTGTATGCTCTTTGGGGTCATTCACATCTTCTTTGCCATGAGCATTAAGGCGTACATGGCCTTTAGAGACGGCAAACCTCTGGATGCGCTTTTTGATGTAGGTCTGTGGTATATGGCACTGATAGGGGCCATACTTACGGCAGGATCAGGGGCGCTTGGTCTTGAACCGATTGTAGGTCAAGTGGCTAAAGTCGTGATGATCATCGGCATGGTAGGCATTTTACTTACCGGCGGGCGTACAGAAAAATCCGTTGCCGGCAAAATCGGCTGGGGGATCTATTCCCTCTACGGAATCTCGTCCTATCTTGGTGACTTTGTCAGTTACTTCCGGCTTATGGCGCTGGCACTTTCCGGGTCATTTATCGCCATCGCCGTCAATATTATTGTAAGAATGCTTTTTAGTAGCGGGATTCTCGGCATCATCGCCGGTATTTTGATCTTCGTTGCATTTCAGCTTTTCAATATTTTCTTATCATTTCTGTCCAGCTACGTGCATACAGCTCGACTGACCTTTGTGGAAATGTTCAATAAATTTTATGAAGGTGGCGGCACGGCATTTAAGGAAATGATGGAACAATCAGATTACTTTATCTATAAGGAGGATACGTATGAACGAGTTTAACATGGCACAATTTTGGATTGAAAACGGAGGTATGATTTTAGGCGGCCTTGGGGTTGCACTTGCGGTAGCCCTCTCAGGTATCGGCTCTGCCAAGGGGGTCGGCATCGCAGGGGAAGCCGCATCCGGCGTCATTATTGAAGAACCTGAAAAATTCGGGAAAGCCCTCGTGCTCCAACTGTTGCCGGGGACGCAAGGTCTTTACGGCTTTATTATCGGGATGCTGACGATGCTTCGTCTCAGCCCTGAAATCACTTTGGCGCAAGGTTTCGGCTACTTAATGGCAGCTGTGCCTATCGGACTGGTAGGTCTTTTTTCCGCCATTGCACAAGGTAAAGTTGTCGTTAGCGGGATCAACATCCTCGCCAAGAAAGAAGAAGATATGACCAAGGCCATTGTCCTTGCGGTCATGGTTGAAATGTATGCCATTTTAGCTCTTGCTATCTCATTCCTTCTTATGAACCGTGTCTAAGGAGGTCCAAGTGTCAAATATAGAAACTTTACTAGCAGAAATTGAAGCCAAAGCGAAACAGGAAGAGTTGAGTATAATTGACGCTGCCAAGAAGGAAGCTGAAGCTATTGTACAACGGGCCGAACTTGACGTGGCACGGGAAGAGGAGCTGCTGCAACGACGGGGTGAAAGCGAACGACAAAGTCTGTATGAGCGGACTATTTCCAGTGCACAGCTCAAAGGTCGGGACAGTGTGTTAAAGGCTAGGGAGGCCACTATCGATGAAGTCTTTCGTCTCGCGCTGGAGAAGCTGAATGCCCTCTCCGATGAGGCATACCTTGAGGTGATTGAAAGTACCGTGGCCAAACTCGAGCTTAAGGATCCTTTGCTCTACGTCAGAGCCGATAAAAGGGATTTTGTCAGCGCCCACATGACGATGAAGCTTGCCGAGGAGACGGTAAAGTCCGGGTTTAGCATTGCCGACGGTGCTGTGGTGTACAATAACGATTTTGGCACACTTCTGGAAAGTTTGCGTCCGGACATTGAGCCCAAGCTCTATAAAAAACTTCGTGGCGGTGAGTGAATAGGAGGGTAAATGAAACGAGAAGCTTTTGTGCAGGCGTCGGTTCAGACGCGCATATATGAAAAGAATTTACTCTCTGATGTAGATTTTAAAAACTTTATTGAAGCTAAGACGGTCGAAGGACTTATCAATTCCCTGGGAGATACGGTCTACAAGGAAGAGGCGATGAAGCTTAGGAGCGTGGACGATTACGACAAAGCTTTGGAGAATGTCCTCATCGGTTTCTACAATACCATGTATGACATTGCCCACGACGATGATGTCATCGATTTGTTGGCTTTAAAATACGTTTACCACAACCTCAAAGTAGCTGCGAAGGAGCAACTGCTTCACGAGGATTTATCTCACTTATACTATCCTATCAAAGGTGATGTGCAGGCTATTAAGGCGTCACTCAACGAGTTTTCGGACAATGCCTATGCCACTGTATTGCAAGGGGCGCTGGAAACTTTTGAGCTCACCAAAGACCCTCAGGATGTGGATATCTATCTGGATAACGCCTACTTCGATGCCATAAAAGCGTTGGCGAAAGAGAGTCAGGTGGAGCTCTTTGAGACGTATGTCCGGGATTTAGTGGATTTCACCAACATTGCTACGACGCTCAGACTGCGACGTCGCGGTGACGCACAGGACCTTTTAGCCAAAGCGCTGATTGACGGCGGCATGTTGGATCTCGGCACGTTAAATCACTTTTATGAGTCAGAAGACACGGCGCTGTTAACTCGGGTGAACTTTCGCAAGTACTTAGATGAGGGGCTGAAGGCCTATAAAGAGACCGGATCCATGGCAGAGTTTGAAAAAGCCAAGGACAACTACTTTATGGCACTGATCAAAAATTATAAACATACGACCTATGGCCCTGAGATACTCTTCAACTATCTCTATGCGAGAGAAACGGAAATAAAAAATATTCGACTGATCTTTATCGGCCTGTTAAACGGTACGGATGAAGACGTCTTACGACAAAGGTTACGTGATACTTATGTATAAAATTGCAGTCGTTGGCGACAAAAATTCCGTCCTTGCCTTTAAAGCTCTGGGCGTTGAAGTCAAGGCGTGTTATACCAAAGACGATGCAAGGCTTATCGTGGATGAACTGGCCCGGGAAAAATATGGCCTCATCTTTATCACGGAAGACCTTGCACAAGAGATCGAAACAACTATTAACAGATATAACAATGTTACCATTCCAGCCATTGTACCCATTCCATCGAATAAGGGATCCCTTGGCATCGGCATGAAGAAAATCGACAGCAATGTAGAAAAAGCCGTTGGCAGTAACATTTTGTAAGGAGGAAATTTTGAATACAGGACACGTTATAAAAGTTTCCGGACCCCTCGTTGTCGCCGGTGGTATGACCGATGCGTCAGTGTATGATGTGGTGGAAGTGTCAAAGGATAAGCTCATTGGCGAAATCATCGAAATGCGCGGCGATGAGGCTTCAATTCAAGTCTATGAAGAGACTACTGGGATTGCTCCGGGGGATGATGTTTATACGACAGGCTCACCACTTTCGGTAGAACTGGGACCCGGACTCATTGAGCAGATGTTTGACGGAATTCAGCGTCCGCTGGAAAAGCTCCAGGAAGTGGCAGGCGATTTTCTTGTCAAAGGCGCGGAAGTACACAATTTGAACAGAGAGAAGCTCTGGGACTTTGTCCCTGTTGTCAACGTGGGGGACGACCTCCAAGGTGGCGACGTGGTGGGGACGGTTCAGGAGACGGAAGTCATTGAACACAAGATTATGGTGCCGCCGGATGTGAAAGGTAAAGTTAAATCAGTGCAATCCGGATCGTTTCATGTCGATGATGTGGTTTACGTCCTCGAGACTGAAATGGGAGATAAAGAGTTCACGATGATTCAAAAGTGGCCGGTGCGTCGTGCGCGTCCTATTGGCGAAAAGATTGACCCGAATACGCCGCTCATTACTGGTCAGCGGGTTATCGATACGTTTTTTCCGATCACCAAAGGCGGTACGGCGGCGATTCCGGGTCCGTTCGGATCCGGAAAAACTGTCGTACAACACCAGCTGGCTAAGTGGGCCGATGCTCAGGTGGTCGTTTATGTCGGCTGCGGTGAACGGGGCAATGAAATGACCGACGTACTGATGGAGTTTCCGGAACTTATCGATGAGCGCACCGGCGAGTCCATTATGAAGCGTACAGTGCTTATTGCCAATACATCGAATATGCCGGTGGCGGCGCGTGAAGCATCCATTTATACCGGGATCACCATTTGTGAATACTATCGGGATATGGGATATTCTGTAGCCATGATGGCGGATTCCACGTCCCGTTGGGCGGAGGCGCTCCGTGAAATGTCGGGACGTCTGGAAGAGATGCCCGGTGATGAAGGCTACCCCGCATATCTTGCCAGCCGTGTGGCGGAGTTTTATGAACGTGCCGGCCGTGTGAGATGCCTCGGGGCAGACGCAAGGGAAGGGGCACTGTCCGTCATCGGTGCAGTATCGCCTCCGGGCGGAGATATTTCTGAGCCGGTCACCCAGTCCACCCTGCGAATTGTCAAAATTTTCTGGAAGTTGGATTATAACTTATCCTATGCCCGTCACTTCCCAGCCATTAACTGGATCGAGTCATATTCCCTTTATCAAGCTAAGATGGATAAGTTCTTTGATCAGAGCGTGGATCCGGAGTTCTCTCTGCGACGAAAAGCGGCGATGGCGCTGCTCCAGGAAGAATCCTCGCTTCAAGAAATTGTCCGTCTGGTCGGACGGGACAGTTTGTCTGAAAAAGATCAGTTGAAGCTTGAGGTGGCTAAGTCCCTTAGAGAAGATTATCTCCAACAAAATGCCTTCCATGAGGTGGATACGTTCTGCTCCCTTGAGAAACAAAATCTGATGATGAAGACGATTATGGGTTTCTATGATGAAGGCCTTCGAGGTCTGGAACACGGCGCTTACCTTTCTGAGATTGAGAAGCTGCCGGTACGTGAAGCTATTACGCGGATGAAGTATGTGCCGGAAGAAGAACTGTCCAAGTTGGAGCAAATCTTAGACGATGTGCATAGTGCCATTGACGGCATCATTCCACATGCACGCAAATCCGAGGCACCGCAAACAACCACCGAAGATAAGGAGGCAACCCATGCTTAAAGAATATCGTTCCGTCACCGAAGTTGTCGGCCCCCTTATGGTTGTGGAAGGGGTTGAAGGTGTCGAATATGAAGAATTAGTTGATATTGAGCTCCAAACCGGCGAGCGTCGCCGCGGCCGTGTCATTGAAATCAACAAAGACAAAGCTATGGTGCAAATTTTTGAAGGATCTTCCGGCATCAATCTGGCCGGGACCAAAGTGCGCTTTTTAGGGCACCCGTTGGAGCTGGGCGTGAGTCCGGATATGATCGGGCGTGTATTCGACGGCCTCGGGGTACCTATTGACGGCGGTCCGAAGATTATCGCCGATGAGAAAATTGATATCAACGGGACTGCAATTAACCCGGTATCTCGAGACTATCCGTCCGAGTTTATCCAAACGGGGATTTCCACCATTGACGGTCTGAACACTCTTGTTCGTGGGCAAAAACTTCCTATCTTTTCAGGAGCCGGCTTACCACACAACAATGTAGCGGCTCAAATTGCCCGACAAGCCAAAGTATTGGGCACCGATGATAAATTTGCCGTCGTCTTTACCGCGATGGGCATCACTTTTGAAGAAGCTCAGTTCTTTATCGACTCTTTTAAAGAAACTGGTGCGATCGACCGTGCCGTATTGTTTATGAACTTGGCGGACGACCCCGCCATTGAACGACTTGCCACGCCGAAAATGGCCCTTACCTGTGCGGAATACTTAGCATTTGAACAGGATATGCACGTGCTGGTTATCATGACTGATATGACCAACTATGCCGAAGCCCTTCGCGAGGTGTCGGCAGCACGTAAGGAAGTACCGGGGCGTCGTGGTTATCCGGGCTACCTCTACACCGACCTTGCCGGTATCTATGAGCGGGCAGGGCGGATTAAAGGGCGCAAAGGGTCCATCACTCAAATTCCGATTCTCACCATGCCGGAAGATGACATTACGCACCCAATTCCGGATCTTACCGGCTACATTACGGAAGGACAGATTATTCTTTCCAAAGAGCTGTATAAACAGGGCATTCAGCCGCCGATCAATGTTATCCCGTCCCTTTCCCGTCTCAAGGATAAGGGGATTGGTGCAGATAAAACTCGTGAAGACCATGCTGATACCATGAACCAGATCTATGCGGCCTACACTTCCGGCAAGGAAGCGAAGGAACTCTCGGTCATTTTAGGGGAGTCAGCCCTATCGGAAGCGGACAAGGCGTTTGCCAAGTTTGCTGATGCCTTTGAGCGGGATTATGTGGATCAGGGTTATGAGACCAATCGGGATATTGAAGAGACGCTGGACACCGGATGGAAGCTTCTTAGCATCATCCCTAAGACAGAGCTCAAGCGTATTGATGACAAGCTCATTGCTAAGTATCTTTCTGAGGAGACTGTGACCGAGACAAAGAAAGCGCCTCACGAAGTACTGTCCAAAAAAGTGGATAAGACCATCGATCAAATAGACAAGGAGCGGCAGGATAGTTCGTTGGCTGCGGCCAAGGCAGTTCTTGAGACGATGCATACCGACACCCAGAAAGGTCGCGATTAGATGACAAGACTTAATGTCAGTCCAACGCGAATGAACTTGAGTACGCTGAAGACGCGTCTGAGCACATCTTCTCGTGGTCATAAGCTACTGAAAGATAAGCAGGACGAACTTATGCGTCGCTTTATAGAATTGGTTCGGGAGAATAAGACCCTGCGCAGGGAAGTGGAAGCCGAGCTCATTGAAGCTTCAAAAAAGTTTATGTTGGCATCGTCTTCTACAGATCCGAAAATGTTGGAGGCGGCTGTGTCGTTTCCCACCCAGGTCACGGAGCTTGAGATAGAAATTGAAAATGTCATGAGCGTTTTTGTGCCCAATATGCAATTTCACACCAAAGCGTTGACTGAGTCCGGATCGATTTATCCCTACGGCTTTGCTCAAACCACCTCGGATTTGGACGAGGCCATAGAAGGGTTGAAATCTGTTATGGCACGACTGCTTGAGCTGGCTCAGATGGAAAAATCTACCCAGCTCATGGCGGATGAAATTGAAAAGACGCGCCGCCGTGTCAATGCACTGGAGTACAAGACCATTCCGGACTTGGAAGAAACCATTCACTACATTCGCGCAAAATTGGATGAAAACGAACGGGCGAGCATTACTCGTCTGATGAAGGTCAAAGATATTATTTCCAAAGAGGAAGATAAACCGCCGGTCACACAGCCGCCATCGTCACCGGGGCACAACAAAGCGGTCAATCTCAAATTTTAAAGCTTGGGCAACCCAAGCTTTTTTATTGCTCTCGGAGCGTGTCAGTGCTCTCTTTGCGTGCTACAATGAATGTACTATACAGTGAAGGAGCAAGTTATGAATGGATTCGGTTGGGTGGTGGCGGCTTTTGTCCTCGCCGGACTTATTTGGGCCAAAGGACATCTCTTTCGAGTCGTTGGCAACAGCATGAGCCCCACGTTAAATCATGGCGACCTGTTAAAAGTGAGGACGGCGGTGCCGAGTCAGCTGTCGCGAGGGACGTTGGTAATCTTTGTCCTCCTGGGGCAGACACAGTCGTATTTAAAACGTATTGTGGCCGTTGCAGGTGATGAGGTCCTTGTTGTGGGGGATCATGTCTTTGTCACTGAAGGACCTCACAACAGACCGATCACACCGGTGGACGGTGGTTGTGTCTTTCGTCTTAAGTCGGGAGAACTGTATGTCCTCGGCGACAACAGAGATGCGTCGAAAGATTCTCGTCACTTCGGACCGATCCGTGTCGGAGATGTGACGCATATGGTTGACCGACGTCTTGTCGGGCCAAAGACATAAAAAAAGAATGACTACAAAGCAGCCACCAACAATAAGGACGATTTGAAAACAAACTAACGTAAGAGCCGGAAGATCGGTTTCAACGACAAGCGAGAAGGAGCCATGCAGCATAAAATAGCTTGGGCGTTGGAAGTAAGAATTATAAGAGATAATGATATGACTTGTGAGTTCATACTCATAAGCGAAAAATCCCGTATAGGTACCATGGCTTTTTGGCCATAGGCTATGAGAGAACTATAAACATAGAGCTCCAAACCAAATAACAGAGCCGGTAAGTGCATTTTTATCTGCGCGTTTATCGGCTCTGCGTCTTTGCGTCCAACTGTTGCGTACCGGATATTTCTCAGGGTCTTTACGCTACGTAGTATTTTCGGTTTGCAATTTGGACAGTAGAATGGAAGGTTTTGAGTTCGGTATCTTCATGTACTAGTATGTCCTCCTTACCGCTTACAAGGAAGACATGGCCAATATTGCTACGCATAGAACCAGGCATCTTTTATCAAGTATGCCAATGCTATAGGAGCCTCTATATTTACTTCATGTCCTGCACCTTCAACAAAACATAATGTCGCATTTGGCATAGTATTTGCTAAATTTCTTGCGGCGTTTTGGTTTGCTCTATCCTTTTGACCGCAGACAATGAAAGCCGGACAAGTTATCTTTTTTAGCAAAGCTGTAAAGTCTATCTCCTTCATGGAAGTTGTCAAGGCAATGGTATCTCTTTTAGAAAAGGCAGTTGATCTAAATGCCCTTTGAGGCAACGCATGAAACATAATATTTTGAAGCCTTAACAACAATCTTGGCATTTTATATTGCGGTGCGATCAATATGACAGATGCTACCTTTTGAGGATTGTATAGTGTGTACTGTAATGCAAGGATAGCGCCAAGTGAAATGCCACACAAGTGTAAAGGCATTTTCATATAGGTACATTCGCTTTCAAATGTGTTATAGAGATTTTGGTATGTCATCTGCTTGCCTTTTACCATATCAGATAGAGAAGGGCGGTAGATTGGGATATCAGTGGGGAGATGGGTTATCACCTTGTCCCAACTTGATGAAGTCTGCCCAAGTCCATGTATAAACACATAGGTCATAAGCCTGTTTGCGCCTTTCTGACAGTATCCCGGTGCAGTTTAATCGCGTCTATCATCAAGCAAGTGCCGCTTAATACCAATGTGGTTATGATGTGAAAAAGGTCCGAAACGATATCCATGGGAAAACTTTTAATAAAATATGCCGTAATATGCGTAATTCCACATACTAAAGGGATTGCGATAAGCAGAGAAAGGGCCAAAGCTAGGAATATTCTCTTTTGATATTTTACAAGCACTCCGTATATTCCCCATGCTGCCGCAATTGACAAACCGGCAATACAGCTTCCCATAGATAAAATAAGCGGTAATTTTAAAAGCGCACTTAATCCTGCTAGAAAAGGAATTAAGATTATACTACTAACAATCAATGATTTTTTTATTGCTTTGCTTTTTGCTATGAAACAAGGTGCCATGACCAGCCACCCGGCAATCAAAGAAAGTATAACAATCAAAGACCATGTTAAAGTTTTTGTCATCGCATAGTCACAGATCACGCATACTATAATCGCTATTAAACACAGTGAAGTTAGAGTATATAGCCCCCATTTTTTAACTTTCAGCATCATATCCTCCTTTAATACCTACTGAACGAATGTATTTTGGTAAACTAAAACGCCTAGTAAAAGACGATTTAGTTTACCTTATAGAGTTGAAATTTGATTGAGTCTTACCTTGACCATGTCGACCAACTCATCATCAATAATAGGAACGCCCATTTTTTCAAGCATTTCCTTGAAAAATAAAAACTTATGGACAATGTCTTCTTCCGTCGCAGGAAAGATGTTCGGATAGAGCCATACATCGCCAAGCAAAGGTATTAACTCTGCAATTTCTTTTGGATAGTTGGTTTGAATAGAGCCCTCGGCAATCCCTTCTTCAATCAAATCCAGCCATAAGGGCGTGAGATGTTGGTGGTTGGATTTGATCATCTCTGCAAAAATACGTGGATTTTTTAATAAGGGAAGCATTTCGAGATTAAGCTGATCGTTTTGTGTGGTTTGTTGGTTTAGTTTAACCGCTTCTCTCATTTTCTGTAATGCGTTCAAATCTTGTCTCTGCTTTACAATAGCAAAAGGATTATTTTCAGCAAAGAGTTTATCACTTAAGGCACAGATGATGTCCTCTTTGGATTTGAAATGATGATATATTGCCCCTTTTGTTAATCCACCCAGTTCATCGACAATGTCTTGAATGGTTGTGTTGTCATATCCCTTTTCTAAAAAAAGTCGTTGTGCCACTTCTAATATTTTTTCAACGGTGATCTCTGGATATTTATTTCGTGCCACAATGTGCCTCCTTATTCGGATACATTCTTTTGGTAGGTATCATTGTAACGATGTCGTTGCCTCTTGTCAAGATACATCCTGCCGGTGTTAATTTGGGGGATGCTTTCCTTTGCTTCGCAGTAAAAGTTATTTTAATAATCGTTCTCGTTGTTTTAGACGTAACGAAAGTGCAGCGTTGTATACATCGAAGGCAAAGCTCAACGGAAGTCGTCTTTCAGGCAGGATATAGGATGAAGCACACTAGATTTAGGAATGTCCCCAATAAACTAAAAAGTCAAGTAAGTATTCATTTGCTGTGCTTGTTCATTAAAACTAAGGAAAGGATGGAAAAGACATGGAAAGGCAACGCAACGAGAAGGCCGTTTGACGGCATAGAAAAAGCAGGAGCGCATAGTAGTTTGCCATGCGTCCTGCAAGATAACAATGCTTACTTATAGATGTGTCCAAGCTAAGCGTTCTTTGTTTTAAAAAGATTTTTTAAAAAGGCGAAGGGGCCGCCGGACGTTTTAGCCGCTACTTTGGCGTAGGACACCGGAGCTTCCTGCATGAAGTAAGCCTGGGCATTAAAGGCAGGTTGGCCGTCGTTAACAAATTTATAGTTGCCTTGAGCGTCGATGGTGCGAGCTTTGACGTTATCTTTAAATTGAGCCGCCATATAGTTACGAAGACGCACTTGGATATCAGGTGAAAGGACCGGAGTCAAAAGCTCCACACGGTGTTCGGTGTTGCGTGTCATGAGATCTGCCGAACCCAAATAGATGTCGGGATAGCCTTCTCCAAACATATAGACTCGCGGATGTTCCAAGTAGCGGCCGACAATGGATCGAATTTCCACATTTTCCGTCTTGCCGGCGATGTGGGGCACAAGACAGCAGATCCCGCGCACAATCATGCGGACCTGCACACCGGCTTGAGACGCTTCCTGAATCTTGTCGATGAAGTCTCGGTCGGTGAAGGCATTCATCTTGAGGAAGATTCTGCCGGCATCGCCCTTTTTAATTTCTCTGTCCATGAGTGCCAAGAGGGTTGGCTTTAGAGTGGTTGGTGATTGTATAAGGTGGGTGTAGTTGCCGCTGAGATTGCCGGTGGCGAGGTTTTGAAAGAAGGCCATGGCGTCTTTTCCGATATGTTGATCGGCGGTGATCAGACAGAAGTCGGTGTAGAGGTTGGCAGTGATTTCGTTGTAGTTGCCGGTGCCGATTTGGGTGATATGTGTCCAGCCGGAGTGATCGGACATGGTAATCAGACAAATTTTCGAATGGACTTTGTAACCGGCCATACCGTAGATGATTTTACAGCCGGCGTCGTAGAGCTTTTTGGCATTGTCCATGTTGTGCTGTTCATCAAAGCGCGCTCTGAGTTCCATGAGCACCACCACTTCTTTACCGTTTTCTGCGGCGCGGCACAGAAGATCCACCAGACGTGAATTTTTGGCGAGGCGATAGATGGTGATTTTGATGCTCGCCACCCGACTGTCGTAGGCCGCTTCCCAAAGGAGATGGAAGAAGGGCTCGATAGAATCATAGGGATAGCTTAAGAGGATATCCTGTTTTTGGACTTTTTCTATGACGCTGTCTGTCAGATTCATCGTGGATGCACTGTTGGGGGCGTAGAAGCTGTAGGTGTGCGCTTTTAAAAAGCCGTCGTCGAGGAAGTGTTTGAGCTCGGAGACATATTCCATGGACAGTGGTGCATCAGAGACGAAGATTTGTTGCGGCGTGATGGCAAGGCGCTGACACAACAGATCACTCAGCGGTTTGTCAATTGGCTGGTTGCACTCCACGCGGACGGCTTGCAGACGCGTGCGCTTTTTTAAGATTTTTTTCATGTGGGCACGGTAGTCCACATCGTCATAGGCAATTTCGTCGTCGGCGGAGAGGTCGGCGTTGCGTGTGACCCGAATGATGGTCTTGTTTTTCACCTTGAATTTCGGGAAGCATTCGTCGGAAAACTCATGGATAACTTTGGTCGCCCGAATGAAAGGATAGCCGGTGTCGGTGGGGAGCTTGACAATCTTCGGAAGGATGGCGGGCAGATGCATGATGCCGTACTTCGTCTTCCCGTCCCGTTCCAACTCCAGGAGAAGGTATTCGTTTAAGTTTTCCAGGAAGGGAAAAGGGTGTTCGAAGTCGATGACCTGTGGGGAGAGGATGGGTTTGATGAAGTCTTTAAAGTATTTATAGGTGGCTTTGTGTTGCGATTTGGTGAGCTCGGCAATGTCTAGGTTAAAAATACCGTGGGTGCGAAACTCGTTTTCTACAATGCCGTAAACCCGGTCTTTTTCCCTGTAGAGGTCGGTGAGACGTTCAAAGACGCTGTCCAACTGCTCTTTGCTGGTGAGACCGCTTTTGTTGTCGACTTCACCCAGATTCAAGAGGGCAAGGTCGGTCAGGCCGCCCACGCGAACCATGTTGAATTCGTCCAAATTGGAACAAAAGATTTTTAAAAAGGTAAGCTTTTCCAACAGCGGCACAGTATCATCCAGCGCCTCATGTAAACACCGCTCGTCAAATTTTAGCCAGGAGAGCTCGCGGTTTTGGGTAAAGCTTAAGTCAACGGTCATTACTTGCCTCCTTTTTGAAGATAGAGATAACCTTCACGTACTCCATTCTTACTGATTTCAATGGTGTCCATGCCGAGGTAGTTCATGCATTCGCTGAGCAGCACCATGCCGGGGACCTGAGTGTGAATCCGTTCCGGGGTGACCTTTAATGTGCAGCGAATGAGGTCTTTGTCCTGGTTGACCAGGCCTGTGATGAGTTCCTCTACCGTGGCGCGATCCGTACAGCGATCGGTGTGTGCGGTATATTCTTCGCCGATGTTGCCTGTGGCGCGAATGGTGCCGCCAATACCGTAGAGTTTGGCATCGGTGATTTTGGCGATGCGACGGTCCTCGATTAAAAGCGCACCGCGAATGTAGGCTCGGATTTGCTGAACTTCCTCCTTTGTCGGGACAATACCTGTGACAAAGGTCTTATAGGAGGACAGGGATCCGATCGGCAGTGAAATGGAGCTGGAATAGGCGCCGTCTTTAAAGCTGATAATTTCTGTAGAGCCGCCACCAATGTCTAAAATATAGCCGCGGTCCAGTTCGGTGGAAAGTTTGACGCCGTAGAATCCAGCCTCTCCTTCCGCTTCGCCGGAGAGAAGATCAATGGTCACGCCGGTTTCCGCTTTGATCGTCTTTAGGATTTGTGCGGCATTGTTCACGTTGCGCACTGAGGCGGTGGCGAATATGTACATTTCATCCACACCGAACTCCTCGGCGATGTCCTGAAATTTGTTGATGTTCTTTTTGATCTTTTTGATGCCCTGAGGGTCCAGGTTACCCTCATCATCCACATAGGAGCTCAGACCTGCAAAGGTCTTTTTGCTGGAGATGACTTTATAGGATTTGGAATTGTCTCTATAGATATTGAATCGAATGGTGTTGGACCCGATGTCCACGACGCCGTATTTTTTGTTGTCCATGTTGTCCTCCTCAGATGTATATAGGTATTATATCGAATACCCAAAATTGTTTGGTAAAATCTATGTAAATTAGCGCGTTAGTAGAAAACCAATTACATCATGCTCAAAGCTGACAATTTTTTAGTTAAGTGATAAAATCAAAGCACTAGAGGTGAAAAATGATTAAAAATTACAGTTTAGAATTACCGACATCATGGACAGGACGGGTGGATTCTGAAAGTGATTATGATGCGTTTCGCTGGCATCAGTGGGTGGAGCGCATAGATTTGGACGATGCGTCGCTGAAGCCTTTTGAGGGCAAGTTGGCCTTTGGCATTTTAGGTTTTGAATGCGACTGGGGCATTGCTCAAAACAAAGGCCGCGTCGGCGCCGCCAACGGTCCGAAGAGCATTCGCCGTGCGCTGTCGTCACTTCCGTGCGACTTTCCTAAAGACGTAAAAATTTTTGACTGCGGCAACATTTATCCAGAAGGCTTGACGCTGAGTGAGGCGCAACATTCCCTCGCCCAAGCGGTGGAAAAGATTATCGATTTAAATATGTTTCCCATACTCCTCGGAGGCGGCCATGAAATCGCCTTTGGACACTTCAGTGGCATCTTTGAAAAATATGTCAATGACGGGAAGCTCGGGATTATTAACTTCGATGCCCATTTTGACAACAGACCCTATAAAGATAACGGGCCGTCGTCGGGGACGATGTTTCGTCAGGCTCGAGACAAAATGGTAGAGGCGGGCAAGGCCTTTCACTATCTGCCTATCGGGATTCAACGCCACTCCAACACGGTGAGTCTGTTTAAGTTTATGGAGGAGAACGATCAGGACTATATTTTGGCCAAGGATATCGTCAATGGACAGCTCTATAAAAACTTTGAGATCATTGATAAGTTCCTTTTGGAGATGGATCATGTGTATGTGACCATCTGTTCCGATGTATTTTCCTCCTCCTATGCACCGGGAGTCAGTGCGCCGCAGCCTCTGGGTCTGGATCCGGAAGTGGTGTTGGTCTTCTTAAAGCACATCGTGCTCTCAGGGAAAGTTGTGAGTTTTGATGTGGCGGAGGTATCACCGCGCTACGATCAGGATAGTGCGACATCCAGCCTTGCGGCTGTGCTTATTTATGCGACAGTACATGCTGTCATCAGTCAGTATTTCGATATGTAAGGAGGTCGACATGACTATTGTAAAACCATCAACACTGCCCGGCTTCTTGGAGCTTTTGCCGGGTGATCAAATTCTCTTTAATGAGATGATTGACACCATTCGCAAGAACTATGAGGCTCACGGCTTCCTCCCTATCGATACGCCGGTCATCGAAAAGAGTGAAGTCCTCTTAGCTAAAGGCGGCGGTGAGACGGAAAAACAAATCTATCGTTTTCAAAAAGGGGACACGGATATGTCCCTTCGCTTTGACCTCACGGTGCCCCTGGCACGTTATACCGCGGAGCATTTTAATGAGTTGGCTTTTCCGTTTAAACGCTATCAAATCGGCAAAGTCTATCGGGGTGAAAAGGCTCAAAAGGGACGTTTCAGAGAGTTCTATCAATGCGATATCGACACCATCGGCAATGGAAGCCTGAGCATTTTAAACGATGCGGAGATCCCTGTGATCATCTATCACACCTTTAAAGACTTGGGCTTTGACAAATTTATCGTAAAGATCAACAATCGAAAAATTCTCAACGGTTTCTATCGTTCTTTGGAGATTACCGATACGGTATCCGTCCTTCGCACCGTGGATAAGTTGGATAAAATCGGTCGGGACAATGTGATTAAAGAGCTTATCGAGATCGGTGTCGCTGAGGACAAAGCCGAAAAAATCATGGCATTTACCGCCATCGGGGGAACTAACGAGGAGATTTTGGCGGCCCTTAAGGCGTTTGGCATCACGGATTCGACCTTTGAGGAAGGTTTGGATGAGCTGAAAACTGTGGTCGATGCCATTGCGGCGTATGGAGTTCCAGACACCCACTACACGATTGATCTTAAAATCGCACGGGGTTTGGATTACTACACCGGCACGGTTTATGAGACGGAACTGGTAGGCTATGAGTCCATCGGCTCGGTATGTTCCGGCGGACGCTATGAAGATTTGGCGAGCTTTTACACGGACAAAAAGCTTCCCGGCGTCGGCATTTCCATCGGTTTGTCGCGCCTCTATTATCAGCTCTCTCAAGCGAAACTTATCGAAGCGAAAAAGAAGAGCTTGGTGGATGTGTTAGTCATTCCTATGGACGGGTTGGAGCTGGAAGGTATTAAGATTATTCAGCAGCTTACTCAAGCGGGTGTTGCGGCTACTCTCTATGCGGAGCAGGCTAAGATGAACAAGAAATTTAAATTTGCGGACAAGCTGGAAGTGCCGTATACACTTGTGGTCGGTGAGACGGAAGTGGCACAAGGCATCTTCGGCTTGAAGCATATGCAAGACGGCACGCAAGAAGACATGACCATTGAGGCGATTATTGCGAAGCTTAAGAAATAACGGATAACAAAAAGGCGCACGTCACGGTGCGTCTTTTTTAATGGGATTTTGATCGTAGTGTCGTTTTTTAATCAGAGCTGTGGTCTTGCAGGAAAGAACCGGCGTGTTGTCCTGGTTGTTAGCTCGCAAGGTAAATTCTACACTGCCCACAAGTTTCGTAGCGGAAGGGGAGACGGCGGTGATTTCAACTTCCGGGAAGAGCCGGTCGTCGGCGTAAACCGGGGCGAGCCATCGGAGTTCGTCAAGACCGATGCCGCAGATCATACCCGCTTCGTCGAGGCCGGTGTTGATCCACTGGAGCCAACAGAGATTCAGGGTCATGAACCCGGAGGCAAACAGTCGGCCAAATTGCGTCGCTTCCGCCGCGGTAGGGCTTAGGTGAAAAGGACGGGGATCGAAAGCCTTGGCATAGTCGATGATCATGTCTTTTGTGATGTAGACGCTTTTTAAAGGGTAGATGCGCCCTATGATGTAGTCTTCTAAATACATAGTGTCCTCCTGATAAGACTATACCCACTTGCGCGCCGTTCTGCGGTATAATAGAGCACAGAAAAACGAGGTGCAACTTTTCGGGCATTGACAGCAAGATATCTCGGAAGGTAGCTTGTAAAAGGGATCAAAGAAAGAAGTGACATTATGCGAAAGCGAGTACTTACTATAGCCGGCAGCGATTCCAGCGGCGGGGCCGGTATTCAGGCAGATTTAAAGACCATGTTGACCAACGGTGTATATGGCATGAGCGCCATCACGGCACTGACGGCCCAAAACACTACGGGCGTCACCGATGTGCTCAACAGCACGCCGACATTTCTCGAGGCACAGCTTCGTGCCGTGTATGACGACATTGTTCCCGATGCAGTTAAGATCGGCATGGTGTCTCAGCCGGAGTTGGTTCGAACCATTGCCGAGGTATTGACGGCATACGGCGCTGACAATGTGGTGGTGGATCCTGTGATGGTGGCAACCAGCGGCGCTGCACTTATTGAGGACGAGACCCTAAGCGTTCTCACCGAGTTACTCTTTCCTCTGGCGACCGTCATCACGCCGAACCTGAAAGAAGGCGAACTGCTCGCGGACATGGCGATCACCTCCAAAGGGGCAATGGTTGATGGAGCAAAAAAGATTTTTGACAGGTATCATGTAGCGGTGCTTTTAAAGGGCGGCCATTTAAGTGAGGACAGCGACGATCTGCTCTATGACGGTCAGATACACTGGTTTTACGGCAAGCGTCTGGACAACCCCAACACTCATGGCACCGGCTGCACATTGTCTTCGGCCATCGCCTGCAATCTCGCTAAAGGGGACGACTTGAAGACGGCAATTTTTAAGGCAAAACTCTACCTCACCCAGCTCCTCGCACGGGACTTTGATCTGGGCCGTGGCAGCGGACCTCTGGATCACGGCTACTTTATCAGCGAGGTGTAAGATGCTCTTTATCTTCGGAGTGTGTGTGGCGGTGTGGACCATGGCTATTGCGGCGCCCCATCGCCTGGGACTCTTGTTTAAAAATTGGAAGGCCTTGGTCATCAACAGTATTCTCGCCTGGATTTTGGTGCAGACGGGAGGCGGTGTTGCGAAGGGCGTCGCCATTGCCTTCGGGGTTTTTGCGCTGGCTCACCGCTACAAGGTGATGTATCGGGAGGAGCCCCTTCGTGTTGAGGATGCAGGCATTTTAAAAGAAGCGGCGGATATGGGAGAAAAGTACGCCTTGGAGCTCAAGACGGCGAGCACGGGACTCTTTGTCTTGGGGACGCTGGTGATACTTGCCCTGCCTTTGCCACGCTATGCGCTAAGCGTGTGGACGCTGGTGAGTGGTATTGTCGGCGTGGTGCTGTGTCTTCCTTTGGTCTATGATCGGGTGGGAATGCAGGGTTATAACTTAAGAGACCTGGAGCGATTCGAGTCCCGAGGGTTTCTCTATTCGCTGATCCACTCTGCGGGACGGCTGTGGATGAGATCTGAACCTGACCCTGACGGGGAGCTTATGGACGTGAACTATCTGGTCATTATGTTGGAGTCCTTTAAAGATTTTACGGGACTTGTGCCTCTTCATCGCGATCCCTATGTCTATTTTCATCAGCTCGCAGGTGAAGGCAGTACCGGCGCACTGAAGACTCAGGTCTATGGCGGCGGCACGTTTCTCACGGAGACTCAGGTGCTTACTGGCAAGCCTCACCCCGATAGCACCTCCGGCTATTTGAAGCGCCTGAAGCGACGAGGCTATCGTCTGATTGCACAGCATCCCTACAAAGGGCGCTTTTATCATCGGGATCGGGTGTATCGCAGCTTCGGATTTGAGTCGTTTAAGCACTATGACAACACGTATCACGACGAGCGGGAAGCTATTTTAGATGACGCGACTTTTTTTCAGTGCGTGGTGGACGACTTTAAAGCGTCGGTGGCACAAGAGAAGACGTTCAGTTTTTCTGTCACCTATCAAAACCATGGACCTTATCCTGCCGGCGCGGCGGATGTGGTGTATGTGCCGGGTCACAGCGAGGCCATCAACGGCTTCAATCATTACTTAGAAGGCATTGAGCGGACATCGGATAGCCTTCACATTGTAGTCGAGGGACTTCGGTCCATGAACGCGCCTTGCGTGCTGGTGCTCTTCGGCGACCATTCGCCGTCCATGGGCAAGGATCGTAGCTTGTATCGTGAGCTGGGACGCACCATGGATCCGACTGACCCTTGTGATGTCACGGCACTGCACACCACGCCGTATGTGATTTGGAATAACTTCGGACACGATTTCGGACCAGAGGCGGAGCTGTCGCCATGGCAACTCTTATCTCGTCTTACTCAAAAACCCCTCTCGTAAGAGAAGGGTTTTTCTTATTATGGGATTTAGTTTTCCAGCATTTCTTCCAAAATGACTTCGTCGGTGACCTTCATACCGTCTTTGGCGATGGTCGCTACGGTTTGAATGGTGGTGTCGATATCATCTTTAACGATGCCGTCGCCGGGGAGGTAGGAGTTGTGGCTGAGGGCCTGATCGTGAGCTAAAAATGCGTTGCGCAGACTGGAGGCGATTTTTCCAGCACAGGAGGCCTTGGCGCCGTCACAGATAACTCCGGAGTTGACTGCGAGGGCATTGGTTAACGTATCAGCGAGAATCGTTTTGTCGTCCCCACGCATAAAACCGATGGCACAGACGCTTGCCGCCGATGCGGATACCACGCCGCAGTAGGCGGAGAGTTTACCGATCAGGTCTTTCATATAGAGGGCAATGAGGTTGGAGAAGATAAGTCCGCGGTACAAAGTGTCCTCGTCAATATCGTGATCCTTGGCATAAAGGAGGACCGGTAAGGTGACGGTAATGCCTTGGTTGCCGCTGCCGGAGTTGATGACGACAGGTTTTTCACAGCCGCTCATTCGGGCGTCGGACCCGGCGGCAGCATAGGCGACGTAACGATCGACGCTACCAGTAGGGCTGTGGTCTAAAATGGTGCTTCCGATGTTGGAACCCCAGTGGTTGTTGAGTCCTTCTTCGGCGATATCCAAATTGTAGTCCATCTGGCGGGTTAAAATATCTTTAATGTCGGAGTAGTCACAGGTCTTTGCAAAGTCATAGATGGCATCGAAGGAAAGATCCACGGTGTCATCATGAGATACTGCGGCGCCTTTATCCAAGAGGACGTCGTCATTTTTTTTCATGTAGATAATGCCCGTGTGGTCGTTTTCGATAATGACCTCTGCACTGTCGTCGCCTGCAAAGACATTCATGTCGATGTAAAGGTTCTCGACACCTTTTTTGTGGGTGACGGTGAGTATACCGTCTTCAATTTTTTTATCGCATTCGGCGAGGTCCGCCTTGTCCACATCCATCAGCACTTCCAAATCCCGTGACGGATCGCCGAGAAATGCACCGGCCACAATGGAGATGGGAATGCCTTTGCGCCCGTCGGTCCCTGGGACGAAGACACTGTTGGCGTTTTTAATCATATTGCCCGATAGTTTTGCCTCAATGCGCTCCGGATCCCGTCCCAGAAGTTCCTTTGCTTTTGCAGCGGCAAAGGCCAAAGCGATGGGCTCCGTACAGCCGAAGGCAGGTTGAAGTTCCTGTCTTAAAAATGCTTTATAATCCATAGTTCATCCTCCTAAAAAATCCATACGTGCTTATTATAACACGGAAGACAACGGGGGAAAAGGTTTGTAAAAAAAGGCGGTGGCAAGGTTGAACAAACTTGATATAATACCACAATAAGGAGGTTGTTATGGAATCACAACAAGTGCGATCCCGTGAGCGGGAGATGAACCGCGCATCCTATATCGGCATAGGAGCAAACATCGGTCTTGTGGCGCTGAAGGTCTTTATTTATTCTCTCACCGGTGCAGTGTCGGTGCTTGCTGACGGGATGAACAATCTCACCGACTCCGTCTCGGCGGTCGTGACCTTGGTGGGTTCCAAGGTGTCCCATCGGCCGGCGGATGCGGCGCACCCTTTTGGGCATGGTCGGTTGGAATATATTGCAGGCTTAGCTGTAGCGGTACTGATTCTTATGACAGGCCTGGAGTTTATTCGAAGTTCCGTCGAGAAGATACTTCATCCGTCGCAGCTTGCAACCGGCAGTTTGACATTGGGTCTGATGGTGCTGTCCTGTGTGGTGAAGCTCATCATGAGCGGCTACTTCAAAAAAGTCGGCACTGCTATCGAGTCACTGCCGATTCTTGCACAGTCGAAAGACTGTCTTAGCGATGTCTTTGTCACCGGCGGCGTATTGTTGTCCCTGTTGATCTTTCACTTCACCGGCATGGCGCTGGACGGCTGGGCGGGACTGGTTGTGAGTGGTGTCATTCTCTATCAGGGCTATGAGCTCATTCGGGATACGTTAAGCCGCATTATCGGCACGGCGAATCCTGAAGAGATCAAACAGATCGTGGATTTTGTTAAAAACTATCCCGGGGTACTGGATGTACACGATGTGATGGTGGTGGATTTCGGTCCGGAGAAGCGCTATACGTGGATGGATATCGAAGCATCCTCTGCACTCACCTTTAAAGAGGCTCACGACTTAGCGGACGGCATTGAGCGCGGCATCAAGCACAAGCTGGGTTATCACGCCGGCATTCATCTGGATCCGGTGGGGTCTTTTTCCGAAGAAAAGGATCGGGTTGCCCGGACATTTAAAGCGCTCATTGCAACAGAACCGGCACTCATCTCCTTTCATGACCTCATGCTCTATGAAGACGGGATGAGCGTCGATGTCATCCTCGACGCAAAGGCGACCTACAGCAGCGACGACAGAAGAGCATTTGAAGCCAAGGTGCGGGCGGCTTTGAGCTATGACAATCCCATTCACATTCACTATGATCGACATTTTGAATAAATAAAAAAGCCTCCTTAAAGGGGGCTTTAGTTATAGTTAAAATTGACCTTTGACGGAGACTTCACCCGAGGAGAGGGTCATTGTTGTACCCTCTGCATCTACAATGAGATTGCCGGCGGCATTGATATCTTTGGCGACGGCTTCGTATTTTTTGCCGTTCAGCTCAAAACTCACATCTCGGCCGAGGAGCATGGAGTGAGCTTTGTAACGCTCGAGAACCTCTGCGTCGGTCATGTGATAGAGGGCGTGATAAAAGGCATTGACCACGGCCGCTACCAACTCGCTTCGCAGGAGATTGTCAGGCTTCAGAGAGCCTGCGGCCGGGAGCGATCCGTCGAACTCGGTGGTGATATTGATCCCGATACCGGTGATGATGGAGCGGACTTTTCGGGATTCAAAATCCGTGTCGGCTTCAGTTAAGATGCCGCAGATTTTTTTGTGACCGAGGAAGATGTCGTTGACCCATTTGATATCCGTGGTGGTGCCGGTGGTCTTTTCGATGGCGTCCACCACGGCCACAGCGGCCTTTATGGTGACCAGGTCAAACGAACTGTAAGAGAATGTATCTCGAGGAAAGAACACAATGGAGAAATAGACGCCGGTGGACTTAGGGGAGGCGAAGGTTTTGCCTTGGCGACCGCGTCCTTTTGTTTGTTCGTTGGCGACGAGCAGTGTGAAGTTGGACAGGTCTTCTGTGGCGAGCAGTCGTTTCGCCTCGGTGTTGGTAGAATCAATGGTGTCATAAATGCGAATGTCGACAGCTTGCAGATCGGAATCCAGGTTTTTGGCAATGGCCCACTTATCCAATACGTCGGATGCGGCGTCCAGTTTGTAGCCTGAGTTGGTTTTGGAGAGAATTGTGTGGCCTTCTTCTTTTAAGGTTTTCACCGCTTTCCACACTGCCGTACGGGACACGCCCAGACGCTCTGCCATCTCCTCCCCGGAGATCGGGGTCGCACGATTGGATTCTAAAATTTTAAGTACCTTATCTTTCGTTGACATGATTTCACTCCTCACGATTATTATAATCGACATTAAAACTGAGGTAAACCGCGGATTGGAAGGGTTGGAATTTTATCGTTGACAGCATTGTATATTTCTTGTAAAATAAAACCCTAAGACTTAAGGAGAGATGGCCGAGTGGTCGAAGGCGCACGCCTGGAAAGTGTGTATACGGCAACGTATCGAGGGTTCGAATCCCTCTCTCTCCGCCATATTAAATAAGCAGCTTTGATATAAAGCTGCTTATTTTTTTGTACAAAGAATAGATTATTCTTACCAATTATGATATCATCGCCTTTATTAAATTTAGAACATGTCGAGGGGGTGAGGTCTCCCATGACCATATGCCAGAATTGCACTAAGCTGATGACTTCTGCATCATACTCTTGAGGAGGTAATTATGAGAGCGTGTCTTTTTGTTGGCTTAGGAGGGGCCGTCGGATCCATTTTCCGGTATTTTATCAGCTTGTTCCTTGTTAATAACGCAAACGGTTTTCCATTTAAAACATTGCTGATAAACATTCTTGGGTCCTTTGTCATTGGATTGGTCGCAGCGATTGCCGGAAAGCATACAGAAATTTCACCTGATATGATCCTGTTTTTGAAAACCGGCATATGCGGTGGGTTTACCACTTTCTCGACATTCGCATTGGAATCTTCAACGCTGATTCAAAGCGGCAAAATAGCATCGGCTGTTATCTACATTATGGCAAGTATTGTGATATCCATAGCTGCGGTTATTCTGGCTCAGCTTATTGTTCGATAAAGCATCGTGCACTTACCTATCCCGACAAGCAGCAGTCTGTCGGGATAATGATTTTTTGGGGCAATTTGACAGAGAGGGTACGAAAAATTAACGATTCCACAACTTATGTCGAAATCATTTTTCCTTTTCATATGTTTCATCAACAGGGCACGAGTAGCTCCATGAGAAACAAAGACGATCAAGGCAGTGGATTTTGCCCGTTGCTTTTTTTATCCGTTTTTCTTTAAGGCTATCTTATGCGGCTACGGCACTACTGAAGTCGGAATGATTTTAGCGGTACGTCAGTTTTGCTTACTGGCGTCCTTCAAATTCCGTGCATAGATAGGTGCTTTAAGAAAAGATTTAAGAAAAAAGTTATTGAGTTTGTACAAATGTCGGTAGGAGTAGCGGCAGCAGTGTTCATTCGGCAGTGTTCTTTTTTACCACGGAAGAAAAGCCGTGTCGGGGCGCCTTGTGTAGGATCATTGCTACGTCACTGTTAGGATAAGTGAAAGAACGGCTGGGGATATGGTCAGATGTCTTTTTCATCAACGAGGAGCTAGCATCAAAGGGTGTCAGGTAATCCAAGACTGCACCTTATTTTGAAAAGTTTGGCGAAGAAATAAGGCAGAATGTTTGACAAGGCGTCGCTTACACGGTAAAATAGCTTTTACCATGATAGACGGGGAATTAGCGATGCCTTGTAACCTGCGATCGCTATAGCAGGGTTGATGCCCACCCGAGGGATGTGGCTATGTGGTCTGCCTCAAAAAAGTGGCGTTGAGGATAGGGTCCTATGCAACGTAACCTTGTGAACCGTGTCAGATCTTGACGGAAGCAGCACTAAGCAAGTCCTTGCGTGTGTTGTAGGGAAGCCTTATCTGAGTTAACTCTTTGGGTAACGCATGGAGTCATTTTTCGAAGGTGGGTTCATGGTACATAGTATGTTTGACGACGTGAGTCGTCTTTTTTATTGTCCTTTTTTAACGTGCGTCGTATGAAGCGAGCTTTCGGGGAAGTCTTTTGTAAAAGTATTGAAAATTTTTATCAATGACTTGCTTTTTTAAAGTGCGCATGCTATAGTTACTTTGTAATCAATAATGATTATCAATTAATAACTACAGTTGCCGTCATACACCATGTCTTTTGTTCTTTGTTCTTTTGTTTATGATGATGGCACTACATACACCTTGGTAGGATCGACGACGGTCGGCCGACTGAGATTAAGAATGAGCAGTTTTGCAATATGCCTGCGGACACCCGTCTCAATTGAGTGCGGGTGTCTTCAACGCATTAATGTCACCTTTAGCGCGCGAAAGAGAGTGATAGCATGTTAAGTTTACTCATGGCTCCCATGAATCGGGAGCTCAAGATTGTGAAGATCAAAACGAAAAAATTGCCGGGAGATTTTCAGACGAAGCATTTAAATAACTTGGGCTTTATTGAAGGTTCAACGTTAAAAGTCGTCAGTGAAAATGCGGGCAATTTGATTGTAAATATCAAGGGGTCACGTGTTGCCATCGGCAAAGACGTGGCTGCAGCATTTATGGTAGGAGAATAGCATGACTTTACGAGAAGCTATAGTAGGCAAATACTACAGCGTCAGAAGAATTAACGGTCAAGGGCCGTTGAAACGCAGAATTATGGATATGGGAATCACCAAAGGTTCCGAGATTTACATACGAAAGGTCGCACCGCTCGGCGATCCGGTTCAAATTAATATCAGAAACTATGAGTTGAGCATTCGTCGCGACGATGCTGAGCTTATTGAAATTGAAGAGATTGTCAAATAGGAGGACCGATGAGCTATACTATTGCCTTAGCAGGTAACCCGAACAGCGGGAAAACCACACTGTTTAATGCTCTCACCGGATCTCATCAATATGTGGGTAATTGGCCCGGTGTGACTGTCGAAAAAAAGACCGGCGAATATAAAAAAGACACCAGTATCTTTTTCACTGACTTGCCGGGGATCTATTCTCTGTCACCCTATACCTTGGAAGAAGTGGTGTCGAGAGATTATCTGTTAAATGAGAAGCCTGATGCGATTATCAATGTGGTGGATGCATCCAACATTGAGCGGAATTTATATCTCACCACACAGTTGTTGGAGCTGGGTATTCCAACAGTCCTTGCACTGAATATGATGGATGTGGTGCGAAAAAATAAAGACCGCATTGATGTAGCGAAACTGGAGCGGGATTTAGGCTGCAAAATTGTCGAGATATCCGCCCTTAAGAATGAAAACATCGATACTTTGGTGAATGAGGCTGTACGTTTGTCTCAAAAGCCCGCACAACTGTCCTTTTCAGAAGGCGTGGAGAACTTCCTATCCGAGATTGAGACGATGGTGCCTGGTCTAAAGTCGAATCCGGCAAACCGATTTTTAGTGGTGAAACTTTTTGAGCTGGATAGTAAGATTATGGATCACTATCAGCTGGACAAAGGGGAACGGGAGAAACTTCAAGCCATTGCGGATCGTGCCGACGCCATGTATGACGATGATACGGAAGGTATTATTACTGATGAGCGCTATACCAACATCACGGCTATCGTAGGTGGCGCGGTTAAGAAAGGTCAAACTGGACTCAGCACGTCGGATAAAATTGATAAGATCGTGACGAACCGTTTTTTGGCGCTGCCTATTTTTATCGCCATTATGACCTGCATTTACTACATTGCCATCGGGGTTGTCGGCGGCCCGGTCACAGATTGGGTGAACGACTCCCTATTTGGCGGTGTCATCTCTGAATCGGCAACGGCATTTCTTGAAGGAATGGCTGTGGCGCCGTGGCTGGTATCTCTCATTGTGGACGGTATCATCGGCGGGGTCGGCGGGGTCCTAGGTTTTCTGCCTATTATTGCCACCCTCTTTTTACTCATTTCCATTCTGGAAGATGTGGGATATATGGCGCGGATTGCGTTTATTCTGGATAAAATTTTCCGTCGTTTCGGTCTGTCCGGGAAGAGTTTTATTCCTATTCTTATCGGTACAGGGTGTTCTGTACCCGGGATTATCGGGACGCGTACGATTGAAAATGACAACGACCGTCGTATGACCATTGCTGTTGCGGCATTTATGCCATGTGGGGCAAAGACGGAAATCATCGCCATGTTTGCAGCTGTTCTCGGCGGCGCCTTTTGGTACGGGCCGCTGTGGTACTTCGGCGGCATTGTTGCGGTCATTATCACCGGCATTATGCTGAAAAAGACGAAGCGATTCCACGGCGATCCGGCACCTTTTGTCATGGAGCTGCCGCAGTACCACTTCCCGTCCATTGTGAACTGTTTAAAGGCGACGTGGACACGTTGTAAAGCTTTTATCGTCAAAGCTGGGACGGTGATTCTTCTGTGTACCGTAGCCATTTGGGTCCTTCAAAATATTTCTGTGCACGGTGAGTTTGTCAGCTGGGAATCGGATTCTGTCGATTCACTGCTCTCCTTTATCGGCAAGAAGATCGCGTGGATCTTTGCGCCCCTTGGCTTTGGCGAATGGAAAGCGGCTGTGGCCACGGTCCTTGGCCTGGTAGCTAAAGAGGTCGTAGTGGGAACCTATGGCGTGGTAGCCGGTCTCGGTGAAGTGGGGGCGGACGACCCGGGTCTTGTACCGCTCATCCAACAAAACTTCAACACGGTGTCCATTTTAGCTTTTATGTTCTTCAACCAGCTCACCATTCCCTGCTTTGCAGCGATGGGAGCCATTCGCTCCGAAATGAACGACAATAAGTGGTTCCTCTTTACTGTCGGTTATCAAATTGCGTTTTCTTACACGATAGCGCTGATGATTTATCAGTTCGGACGCGTTTTGGTCTTGAACCAGCCGGCTACGGTGTGGACGGGGATTGCCTTTGTCATTCTCATCGGCTATATCTACTTTTTGTTCAGACCGAACAAGTACAAAGATTTACGCACGGTTCAAGTGCGTTCAGTAAAGGAGTAAATTATGGGAACGCTTATTGTCGGCGCTGTTGTGGTCATTGCCCTCGGCCTTGCGCTTCGACATCTCATGAAACACAAATCCACCTGCAACTGCGGTGAATGCAGCGGCCATTGTCACATGCATGAACAGCATTAAACTCAAACCTCGAGAGTCTCAGAGCCTCGAGGTTTTTTGCAGTTAGGGGAGAAATGAGTCAGGTTTACAAGTTATGGCTTTTTTAATATAATCAAAGAACTAAGGGGGATTTTTATGGATAAAGTTAGAGTACGTTTTGCGCCAAGTCCAACAGGCTGGCTGCACATTGGCGGCTTGAGAACAGCCCTATACAATTACCTATACGCTAAAAAAAATGGCGGCGCGTTTATTTTGCGCATTGAGGACACGGACCAGACACGGTTTGTGGACGGGGCTATTGAAAATCTGATTGACGCCTTGGAGTGGGCCGGGATCGGTCACGATGAGGGTGTTATTCTGGAAGATGGCAAGGTGTCGGAACGCGGTGAGTGCGGTCCGTACATTCAGTCGAAGCGTCTGGACATCTATAAAAAATATGTGGATGAACTTATCGAAAAAGGCCATGCCTACTACTGCTTCTGTTCCAAAGAGCGCTTAGATCAAGTGCGTGAAGAACAACGCATCAAGGGCAAAGTGCCGAAGTATGACGGGTTCTGTCGGGATATACCTCTTGAAGAAGCAAAAGCTCGTGTCGCCGCAGGCGAAGAGTATGTTGTGCGCTTGAAGCTCCCTAGAAATACCGACATTTCTTTCGATGATGCCGTGCGAGGCCGGGTGACGATTAACTCGGATGAAATTGATGATCAGGTGTTGATGAAGTCCGACGGTTTCCCAACGTATCACATGGCGGTGGTAGTGGACGATCACCTTATGGGCATTACACACGTCGTCCGTGGCGAAGAGTGGCTGCCGTCGACGCCGAAGCATGTGTACCTGTATGAATCGCTCGGTTGGGAAGCACCGAAGTTTGTTCATCTCCCAACGGTGCTTAATAAAGACCATAAAAAATTATCCAAACGTCAAGGCGACGTGGCGGTGGGCGATTTCAGAAAGAAAGGCTACCTGCCTGAGGGCCTCATCAATTATCTCGCTCTGGTTGGATGGAGCCCTGAAGATGGTGAAGAAATCCTGAGTCTTGAAGACATGGCTGACAAATTCTCCTTTGAGCGTGTCGGTAAGAGCGGCGGGGTTTTTGATGTGGAAAAACTGAACTGGGTCAATGCTCAGTGGATCAAGACCTACAGCACTGAAGCCATTGCCGAGATGTGCGTACCGTATATGGAAGAGGCCGGTCTTATGACTGAAGCTCAAATGCGGGACAACTGGGACTGGTACGTACTTCTCATTGACACAGTCAAAGACTCCCTCAGTTACCTCAGCGAAGTGACAAGTAAAGTGGACTTCCTTTTTGGTGACTTGGACATTACCGAAGACGATGCCAAGGCTGAGCTTGCCGGTGAACAGGTACCTGAGCTTATCGAAGCTTTTGAAGCGCAGCTGCACAGTGTCGATGCTGTGGATCGGGATTTTGCCAACAGTGTGATGAAAACCGTTCAAAAAGCCACAGGCATTAAAGGCAAACAACTTTTCATGCCGGTACGAGCGGCCATCTCAGGCAACGTCCACGGCCCGGAACTGAAAAATATTATCTATCTCTTGGGAAAAGATCAGCTTTTGAAGCGCTTGGATGAAGCGAAAGCTTTTCGCAAGTGAGCTAATCCATAGAAGAATAAGAGGTCCGAGAGGCCTCTTTTTTATATGCAAAGCGACAGCGAGACGACATGGGAAGATATATAAATAACTGTTCATATAATCCGGTTTTTGAATAAAGCACTCCATGTCCTTGTTTTGTAACTCTTGTTGATAAAGTGGCAAAAAAACTTGGGAGAAATCCTACCTTTCTTTACTGGTTTGTTATCGAATTCTTCGAGGGAGGATAGTATACTGGTCACATCACCATAAAGGAGGTCATTATGAAAAAACACTCAATAACTATGACAGGTTTGCTGTCTCTTGTGCTTATTCCGGCACTGGCAGTACCAACTTTTGCGGCGCAGATGAAGGCGCCTGAGATGAACAATACAGTTGTGGATACGGCGGCGGATCCGGCGGCAACAGCCTCGGATAAAAAGGCTATGGATAAGGTTACTGCCAACGAGGATAAAGGGGCACTTACAGCTGAAGCACCCTTTGTGCTTGACGGCATGGCATATCTTAAAGACAAAGATTTGCTAAAAGGAGTGACTACAGAAGCGAATCAACCGATGACGCGTCTGGATGTGGTCAAGATTATTGCCAACTATGAAAAGGCAGCTTATGATAAAGACAACAAGTTCAGCGATGTGAACGAAGATGCTATGGTGGCGGTTAACTGGGCTGCGATGAACAATATCGTCAAAGGTTATGAAGACGGCACATTTAAAGGCAGTGACACACTCACCCGTGAGCAATTCGCCGTACTGATGCACCGGTATCTCTTCGGCTACAAGGCATTTAAGCCGGCATCCCTCGGGGGACTGAAGGACAAAGAGGTCAAAGATATAAAGGCTGTGTCCCCATGGGCGCAAGAAAGTGCTACCTTGATGTTGGAAGCTGGATTTATGCACGTGGACGATCAAGGTATGTTTATGCCTCAGGCAGCCCTTACCTTGTCTGAAGCAGCCGATGTCCTTGCTGAGAGCTTTCACCTTTTTGATCCAGTAGATGCCAAAGCGCCTCAAAAGGCAGTTGCGCCAAAAGTGGAAGCAAAGAGCGACGTGAAAGAGACGGATAAAGGGGACGTAAAAAAGGACATGCCAGTTGACGCTCCGGCAGATAAGAAAGTTGAAACTCCTACAGAAGCCAAGTGAGCTGAACGGATTTAAGATAAAAGAGCCGAAAGGCTCTTTTTTGATTGGATGTGCAAACTCTCAAGAAAAGAGAGGGCAGGCGGAAGTGTACTTTTTTATTGACGTAAAGTATGGTAAACTACTAGGTGAAATCAACTATAAGAAAAGTATTGAACTTAAAAAATCATTGGAGGTAAACATGGCAAACGTAGCAATTATGGGATTTGGACGTATTGGACGTGACGTACTCAGAGGATGGGCGCTTCGTGATGACAAGAGCTTCACCATCACTCACATCGCAGACCTTAAAGCGACTGAGCACATTGTAGATCACGCGCACCTTTTCCAATACGACTCAATCTATCGCAAGTTTCCCGGCGAGGTAACTGTCGAAGCAGACGGCTTCACCGTGAACGGTCATAAAATCACCGTCCTTGACGGCAAGATGCCAAATGAGATGAATTGGGGCGAGTTGGGTGTTGACATTGTCATTGAATCCACCGGAGCTTTCACCGCTTACGATAAGGCCAAAGGTCATATTGAAGCCGGCGCAAAAAAAGTTATTATTTCCGCACCGGCTAAAGGGGACGAAGTTAAAACCATCGTAATGGGTGTGAATGACAGCGAATACGACGCGGCACAACACGATGTCATCTCCAATGCATCCTGTACCACCAACTGCCTTGCGCCGGTAACCAAAGTTATTTTGGAAAACTTCGGTATCGAACGAGGTATTATGACCACGGTCCATGCGTATACCAACGACCAGAAGATTCATGACGCGCTCCACAAGGATATGCGCCGCGCACGCGCCGGAGCTGAAAATATTATTCCGACCACAACCGGTGCAGCTCAAGCTGTAGGTAAAGTTATTCCTGAAGTCAACGGCATCTTAACAGGTATGGCTATGCGTGTGCCCGTTCCGACAGGTTCCGTCGTGGATGTTACTTTTGAAGTATCGCAAGATGTCACGGTTGAAGCGATCAACGCGGCAATGAAAAAAGCATCTGAAAATGAACTTAAAGGTATTCTGGCTTATTCCGAAGATGATATTGTCTCCTCTGACATTATCGGAGATACCCACTCTTCCATCTTTGATGCGCAGCTGACCATCGTCAAAGATCGTTTGGTGAAACTCATCTCTTGGTACGACAATGAGTGGGGTTACTCACAACGTGTAGTTGACCTTACTGACAAAGTGAGCAGTTCATTAAAGTAAAAGAGAACTTATGGCGGGAGCTTTTGCTTTCGCCTCTTTTTTTGGAGGGAAAATGAAACGAACGATTAACGATCTCGATCTCAAAGGTAAACGGGCGCTGATTCGTGTAGACTATAACGTCCCGATGAACGACGGCCATATTGAAAGCGATGCTCGGATTGTGGCGAGTCTGCCTACGATTCAAAAGGCTTTGGACGGCGGCGCCGCTGTGGTACTTATGTCCCACTTGGGAAGACCCAAAGGCAAAGCCAACCCGCAGTTCAGTTTAGAGCCGGTTGCCGAGCACTTGGCCACCCTTTTGAATAGACCCGTGCAGTTTATTGCGAGTGATACCGTGGTCTCAGACGATGTGGTTGCAGCTGTAGCAACTATGAAGCCGGGGGATGTGGCACTGTTGGAGAACACTCGGTTTAATCCCGGGGAAGAAGCGTGTGATGAAGCTTTTTCTAAAGACCTTGCCCAATTGGGTGACGTGTTTATTAACGACGCCTTCGGTACCTCGCACCGCGCCCATGCTTCCAATGTGGGTGTGTCACGTTATCTCCCTTCAGCCCTCGGGCTTTTGGTAGACAAAGAAGTCGCGTATATCGGCGACGCCACGGAACATCCGAAACGGCCGTTTGTTGCCATCCTCGGCGGCGCGAAAGTCTCGGATAAAATCGGCGTCATCGACCATCTTCTGGATAAAGTGGACAGTATTGTCATCGTGGGAGCTATGGCGAACACCTTTATTAAGGCAGAAGGCTATGAAGTGGGTAAAAGTCTGGTAGAAGATGATAAATTAGACCTTGCCCGGAGCTTGATGACAAAGGCGAAGGACAAAGGGGTCGGTATGCTTTTGCCGGAAGACTTTGTGGTGGCTGCTGATATGAAAGCCGACGCACCGACAGAGACGGTGGATCGCGACAGTATTCCACAGGATAAGGCGGCTTTTGATATTGGAGAAAAGTCTATTGAGGCCATTAAAGCGCTTCTTACTACGGCGAAAACCGTAGTGTGGAACGGACCTGCCGGCGTATTTGAAATGGACAACTTTTCTAAGGGAACCATGGCTATTGCCCATGCCCTTGCAGAATTGGAAGATGCCATTACTATTGTAGGAGGCGGCGACTCCCTTGCAGCTATTGAAAAGAGCGGCTTGGAGTCACACATCACCCACGTTTCCACCGGAGGCGGCACAAGCTTGGAAATGTTGGAAGGAAAAAGCTTACCGGGCATAGATGCTATCGAGGAGGCATAATGAAACTACTCATTGCAGGAAACTGGAAAATGAATCTCTCTGTGACGGACACAGAGGCAATGTTAAGCGAACTGAAAAACAAAACACGCTCTGACGATGTGGACAGCCTGATTATTCCGCCGTTCACCTCACTGGATGCCGCGAGAAAACTGCTGGACGGGACAGGTATTGCCCTGGGCGCGCAAAATTTAAGCCATGAAGACGACGGCGCCTTCACCGGGGAAATCTCCGCCGATATGCTGCTTGATCTCGGTGTTAGCCATGTCCTTGTGGGTCATTCGGAGCGTCGTGAATACCAAAAGGAAACGGACGCGCTTTTGAATCTGAAAGTCAAAAAAGCTGTTGCCAAAGGCTTGATTCCTATCCTTTGTGTGGGAGAGAAGAAGGCCGATAGAGACAGCGGTGAACACGAGAGCGTGGTGGGCAATCAACTTAAGAAGGGTCTTGAGGGGGTGCACACTACGGACATTATCGTGGCCTATGAACCGACGTGGGCCATCGGAACCGGTGATGTGTGCAAGCCTGATGATGCGCAAGCGATGGCGGCGTTTATTAAAGGCGAACTCAAGGATCTGTTAGGCACGGATGCCGTGCGTGTGCTCTATGGCGGCTCGGTGAAACCGTCCAACGTGAAAGAACTCATGGCCCAACCTTCTATTGATGGTGCCCTTGTTGGAGGTGCCAGCTTAAAAGCTGATGACTTTGCAGCACTGATCAATTTAGGAGAAGTACAATGAAACCGGTCATGCTTATTGTCCTGGACGGATTCGGTATGGCCAAGGCGGGAGAGGGCAATGCCGTATCTCTTGCCAATATGCCGGTCTTAGACAGTTTGGGAGCGCCGAAAGCTCAGCTTCTTGCCTCAGGCGAGGCGGTGGGATTGCCGGCGGGTCAAATGGGCAACAGTGAAGTCGGCCATTTGAACATTGGGGCCGGCCGCGTGATGTTCCAGGATCTGTCGCGAATCAATCAGGAGATTCAAAGCGGTGCTTTCTTTGAAAATCCCATGCTGAATAGCGCTGTGGCGCACGCTATAGATAATGACAAAGCACTTCATCTTGTGGGATTGGTTTCGCACGGCGGTGTCCACTCCCATATGGATCACCTGAAAGCCATGTTGCAATTGGCCCATGATAAAGGGGTATCGAAGGTCTACGTCCATGCGATTTTAGACGGCAGAGACGTAGCCATTGACAGCGGGATCAAAGATCTGGCAGAACTGGAAAACTATATGCATGAGTTGGGCACCGGCGTCATTGCCACCGTAGGCGGTCGGTATTATGCCATGGATCGGGATAAGCGCTGGGAACGTACACTGCGTTATTACAAACTGCTCACCCGTGGCGAGGGTTTGAGCTATCCATCGGTTCGTGATTTGGTTCAGCAAAGCTACGATAAAGACATTTATGACGAGTTTGTCCTTCCTGCCAAGGTGGAAGATGTCGCCATTGAAGACGGAGACAGCGTGGTATTCTTCAACTTCCGTCCGGATCGGATGCGTCAAATTGTGCGTCTGCTTACCGAGCCGGAAGTGGATGTGGAGCGAGGCGTCTTTCCGCTGATCTACGCGTACACGATGACCGGCTATGACGATACCTTCACACAAACCAATATTATTTATGATAAATTTCAACCGACTAATACTATTGGAGAAGTGTTGGCGGCTCACGGCAAACATCAACTGCGCATTGCCGAGACCGAAAAGTATGCTCATGTGACCTTTTTCTTAAACGGCGGACGAGAAGAACCGTATCCCGGTGAGGACCGTATTCTCGTGCCGTCGCCGAAGGTGGCCACATACGATTTGAAGCCGGAAATGAGCGCTGAAGAACTGACGGAGAAGCTTGTGCCCGTCCTGGGGGACTATGACTTCATCATGCTCAACTTTGCCAATCCGGATATGGTAGGGCACACCGGTGTAATTCCGGCGGCAGTCAAAGCACTGGAGACCGTGGACACCTGCCTTGGAGAAATTCTTAAAGAACTGAAAATGCTTGGCGGCGTCGCCTTGATCACGGCAGATCACGGCAACTGTGAGCGGATGATGGACGAGAACGGCGAACCCGTCACCAGCCACACCACCAATCCTGTGCCATTGTATATGGTCGGGGATTCACGGGGGTTAAAAGATGGTGCGCTCTGCGATTTAGCACCTACCGTATTGGATTTAATGGACGTTGAACAGCCGTATGAAATGACAGGCCAAAGCCTATTGGAGGATTAAATGAGTTTTATTGCTAATGTATATGCTCGTGAAGTATTGGACTCTCGAGGTAATCCCACTGTAGAAGTGGAAATTCAAACTGAAGCCGGAGGTTTCGGAAGGGCCATCGTGCCGAGCGGTGCATCCACCGGTGCCTATGAAGCGGTGGAACTTCGCGATGGGGGTAGCCGCTATCAGGGAAAAGGCGTCGAAAAAGCCGTGGATAATGTCAACGACTTAAACGATGATTTGATGTACTTTGACGCCTTAGATCAGCTGGCCTTGGACGAGTTTCTCATCCGCAAAGACGGTACGGATAACAAGAAAAAACTGGGTGCCAATGCGATTCTCGGCATTTCTCTTGCGGCTGCTCGAGCCGCCGCTGACGAGCTGGGATTACCTCTCTATCAATACCTGGGCGGGGTAAATGCCAAAACGCTCCCGGTACCGATGATGAATATCTTAAACGGCGGCGAGCACGCCGATAACAATGTGGACATTCAGGAATTTATGATTATGCCTGTAGGCGCCGCATCGTTTAAAGACGCGCTTGAAATGGGGGCGAACGTCTATCACACTTTGAAATCTGTTCTAAAAGAGCGGGGATTGTCCACCGGCGTCGGTGACGAAGGTGGTTTTGCGCCGAACCTAACTTCGAATGCTGAAGCTTTGGATGTCATTGTGACGGCTATTGAAAAGGCAGGCTATAAACCGGGTTCCGACATCGTCCTTGCCCTGGATGTGGCAGCATCTGAGCTCTATGAGAACGGCGTCTATAACCTCAAAGGCGAAGGTAAGACGATGACCAGTGATGAGATGATTGCTTACTACGAAGTCCTTACCAACACCTATCCTATTCTGTCCATTGAAGACGGTTTGGATGAAGATGATTGGGAAGGCTGGAAAAAACTTACCGAAACGTTGGGCGACAGGGTTCAATTAGTGGGAGACGACCTCTTTGTCACCAATACGAAACGACTGCGCCGTGGGATTGACGAGGGCGTAGGCAATGCCATTCTCATCAAATTCAATCAAATTGGATCGCTGTCTGAAACATTGGATGCCATTGAACTGGCAAAACGTCACAATATGACAGCGCTCATTTCTCACCGCTCCGGTGAAACGGAAGATGCCACCATCGGCGACCTTGCTGTGGCTACCAATGCGGGCTTTATCAAAACCGGAGCGCCGGCTCGCTCGGAACGTGTGGCAAAGTACAACCAACTGCTTAGAATTGAAGATCAGTTGGGCAGCACTGCCCGCTATGCCGGTTGGGCCGGGTTCTACAACTTGAAGTTGAATCGATAGTTACCGATGAAAATTATACTCATACGACACGGCATCGCCGACGTTTTTGCTGACACGGACATGGAGCGGCACCTCACCACTGAAGGGCGCATTCGCCTGAATGCCGCATTCACGGATTTTGTGGCGACGACGGAGCTTAAAGACTTTACCCTCTATGCGTCGCCGGCGGCTCGCACGATGGAAACGGCTGAACTGCTCTCGGAAAAAACCGGCCTTGCCGTTCATGTGGTGGAGAGTCTCTATGATACGTCGTATACGGATTTTATTGCGAGTTTGACAAAAAACAGCATCATTGTAGGGCATGAGCCTTACCTCTCCGATGCACTCTATAAGCTCGGAGGAATCCGCACCACAGTATCACGAGGGACGATTCACGTCATGGAGGTATAGATGGATTTTAAAAGAATGATCGATGAACGGAACCGTAGCGGGTTTATTGACCTTTGCGACATTCGTGTGACGGAGGCAAGGGAAGGCTATGCCAAGACGCAGGTGACCATCGCGCCCATGCATATCAATCCTTTCGGCATCGGCCACGGCGGACTCACCTTCACCCTTGCCGATATCACCGCAGGGACTGCGGCGAATTCTTATGGCAACAAGGCGGCCACCTTGGACAGTACCATCAATTTCTTTAAACCGGCGAAGCTTGGGGATGTGCTCACCGGCGAAGCGACGATGCTAAATAGCGGCCGCACGGTTAAAGTGGTGGATGTCACCATTACCAATCAGGACGGCGTCCTCGTTGCCAAAGGTACCTTCACCTATTATGATTTGGGATTGCCGCTGTTTGATGACGAGAAATAAAAAAGAGCTTGCCGTGAGGTGAGCTCTTTTTTGCGTGGTGTGAATATAAGATCTTATCTTTTCTCGGGAGGCAGTGTGTCGGTGCATTAGACTATCGTACAAGACGAGAGAACGTCTGAGCCCGCGCGCCGGTGTATTGAAGGGCAATGCGGTCTTCGGGATGACGATCCACCAGATAGAGGACGATGACAAAGCACCACTCCAACGGCTTCATCAAAAGCCAAATGAGATCTGCCATCCATGGGGAGCGGATCCATCGTGCCAGGGGAAAGCCATAGGTGTCATAGACGTTTCGAATGAGATGATGGAGCTTTGGTGTCTTCTCTTCAAGAATCTGTTCAAAGGCATTGGCGATGAGCAGTTGTCGGTTCACTGTGACGGGATGGCCGTGGCGCACACCGCGGCGAAGCGGTTTTACTACGTTGCGATGGCCGCCGGCCGCCACGGTACAGAGGTAGTGCTCGTCGTAATAGATGTTTTGAGGGGACACTTTTTGTGACAGGTTCCACTCGCTTGTCTCGGTGAAGGCTTTAATGAGGATATCCGGGGCCTGGCCAAAGAGTATTAAAACGCCAACAAAGACGGCGAGGAGGGGGAGAGTAAAGAGGAGCGCCCACACCGGCCATGTCTTGGCGTTATTCAGCGTGCAGTTGAGTGTGTTTAAAAGCGGCAGACGGTCAATTTTACTTCTGCGATGAGGATCGGGATGATAAGTTTTGACACGGAGCAGGATCGTTCGAGTACCCATGGCAAGGATCACCGCACCGGGCAGGACCAACATGATATTGAGGGGATTGCTGAGTTCGGTGATGTGAACCGTCCAGATTGCCGTCCAACCCATGCCGATATAGATGCAAGCGATAGACAGGACGGCGACAAGAGGCGGCAGGTGGTTGACGTCCTTGAAATACAAGAGAGCAAAGCCTCCCAAACACAGCAGTATAAGCAGATACGTGGGAAACTGTGCGGCGGTGAAGAGAGGGGTATGTATGGCGTTGTTGGTCAGGACTTCCTGCCAATCGGCTTGGAAGTTGACGTCGCGAACGATGAAGAAAAGTCCTTCATAGCACAAAGCGAGACCGAGCGTCCAGACGTCGAAATATTTTTTGTGAGAAGCCGGTGCTTCAGGGGACTTGTCCTTGGCGACTGTGAGCAGAAGGTAGAACTGATACACCGTCAGGACGACAGGATAGATGACAAAAGCGGCCCAAAAGGGGGTCAAAATGATGACAGAGCCCACATCATCCCAAAGATCGGGAGGTTTGCCGATGCGTTTTAACAGCGTGTAGCCGCTTAGCATCAGGAAGGCGATACCTAGAGAGAGAAGTATTTGAAAGAGGTAGGGATGTGCGGTGTGAAATTTTTCTTTTGCTTTAGTCAAAGTATCACGTCCTTTACCGGGAATATTTTAACATCGGGTATTTTGTTCATTATACTATATCCTTTGGCGGCAAAGAGCGGGTAAGACGAAAGATGGATGAATCTTAACTCAAACTAAAACATTTTTTATACAACTGAAGCGGTGTAAATTTTACCCAAACGCCACAAACTGTGATACTATATCCCAAGAAATTATAAACTTAGACGAAAGGAAGAAAACGCACATATGGATTTTTTGACACAAGGTATTTCTCTGATCACATGGCGTGAGCTGGTTATGTACGGGGTCGGGGTGCTTTTAATTTACCTCGCTATAGAAAAGGAATTTGAACCGGCACTGCTTTTACCTATGGGATTTGGGGCGATTTTGGTAAACTTGCCGCTCTCTGGAGCTATCAACCAAACCATGGCAGGGATCGGTGAAGTTACAGGGATTGTAGAGTGGATGTTTGACTTGGGCATTGAAGCCGCTGAAGCGCTGCCGCTGCTTCTCTTTATCGGTATCGGTGCCATGATCGACTTCGGACCGCTCCTTTCCATGCCGAAGATGTTTCTCTTCGGAGCTGCGGCACAGTTCGGTATTTTCTTTGCCCTCTCTTTGGCGACACTCTTAGGCTTTGATCTTAGAGATGCGGCATCCATCGGCATTATCGGTGCGGCAGACGGTCCGACTTCCATTTTGGTCTCTCAAGTTTTAGGATCGAAGTACGTCGGTGCCATTGCTGTGGCGGCGTACTCCTATATGGCCCTCGTGCCTATTGTGCAGCCTATGGCGATCAAGCTGGTCACCACAAAGAAAGAGCGAAGCATTCGGATGCACTACAATCCGACAGGTGTCTCCAAGAAAGCACGGATTGCCTTTCCGATTGTGGTCACTGTCATTGCAGGGTTGGTGGCGCCGATGTCCGTCTCCCTGGTCGGCTTTTTGATGTTCGGCAACCTCATTCGTGAATGCGGCGTCTTGGACAACTTGACCAAGACCGCAAGCAATGAACTGGCTAATCTGATTACCCTTCTCTTAGGGATCACCATTTCCTTCAGTATGCGGGCGGATGAGTTTGTCAGCGTCAACACATTGCTCATCATGGCTATCGGTCTGATTGCATTTGTCTTTGACACCATTGGCGGGGTGGTCTTTGCCAAGATTTTGAATCTCTTTTCTAAGAACAAGATCAATCCGATGATCGGTGCGGCAGGTATTTCCGCATTCCCTATGTCCGCCCGTGTGGTTCAAAAGATGGGACTTAAAGAAGATCCGAAAAACCATCTGCTCATGTTTGCCGTTGGGGCCAACGTCTCCGGTCAAATTGGTTCAGTGGTTGCCGGCGGCGTCATCTTAAGTCTTGTGCAACAGTTCTTATAAGGAGGGGCTATGAATCCGAATTTTATTATCTCACTTGAAATTATGGGCCAAGGTATGCTTGCCATCTTCGTGGTCCTGGGTCTGCTTTCCATTATCGTCACCGTGTTTGGAAAAATGTTTAAATAATGTCATCGAACGCTCACTGAGGTGGGCGTTTTTTCATGGGCGAAATAGTAAAACGTGTTTAAGTTAGCGGAGCTTTTTGATACAATCAACATATGAAAACATCTTATATTTTAATGGTGGTAACCATTCTCTCGAAGCTCTTCGGGCTCTTAAGGGAAAAAGCTTTGGCCTATTTCTTCGGGACCGGCGCTGTGGCCTCAGCCTTTCTCGTGGCCTTTCAAGTGCCTATGACCTTCACCAACATCATCTCAGGGGCGACAGCCAATGGTTACATTCCCGTTTACAACGACATTGAACAGCGGTCTTCCACGGCATCTGCCAACGACTTTACCGCCAACCTGTCCAATTTAATATGCCTCATTGCCTTTGTCATCTCCGTCCTCGGCATTGTCTTTGCGACGCCGATTGTCAAGCTGATGGCTTTCGGCTTTGACAAGGCGACCCTTGAACTTGCTGTCTTTATGACTCGGGTGGCATTTTTGAGCGTGGCGGCGACGACGGTGTTCTCCGTGTTTAAAGCGTACCTACAGATTAAAGAGCACTTTGTCATCTCCATTGCCCATGCGATTGTGATGAACCTTATTATCATTGCAGCGATGGCATTGTCGAAAGCCATGGGCACAACCACGTTGGCCGTCGGTATTTTAGCGGCCTTCATCTTTCAGTATGTCATTTTTCTGCCCTATATACATAAGACGGGGTATCGCCATCGCTTTACCCTCTCGGCTTCAGATCCTCATGTGAAACAGATGCTTAAAATCATCGTGCCGGTATTAATTTCCACATCGGTGATTGAGCTGAATTTCATCATCTCCAAATCTTTGGCGAGTGTGCTCTTTGAAGGGGCGATGGCATCGTTGAACTACGCCTACAAACTTCAAGGTTTTGTCACCGGGATTGTCGTCACCTCCATTGTCACAGCCACCTATCCCGCCATGGCAAAGCTCGGCGCGGCGGGGGATCGACGCGGCCTTAAGGCGGCGTTGAGTTCCGCCCTCGGGACGATGGCACTTTTAGTTATACCGGCAAGCGTCGGACTGTTTATCTTTTCCGATGCCATTGTGAATCTGCTCTTTGTCGGCGGTGCATTTACCACTGACGACGCCGCAGTGACCTCTCTGGTACTGAAGTTCTATGCCATCGGCATTATCGGCATCGGCATTCGGGAGATTCTCTCTCGTGCCTACTATGCCATTATGGATACGCGTGTCCCTATGGTGAACTCGGCAGTGATTGTGGGGGTTAATGTGGTGCTCAGTCTTCTTCTTATGCGTTTTGCCGGCATTCGCGGCATCGCATTTGCCACGTCACTCTCGTTTATCTTCGGCGCGCTCATCATGTGGGTGAGCCTGGTAAAACGCATCGGCGGGTTTTTAACGCCGGCGCTGTTTAAGGACGGCTTAAAAATTATCGTCAGCACGGTACTCATGGCTGTGCTCTCGCGTTTGGTCTATACAGGCCTTTCAGGCGTGATCGACTACCGTGTGGCGCTCTTGTTGAGTATCGGCGTGGCCGGCGTGGTCTATGCCTTGAGCTGTCTTGTCCTTAGAGTCAGTGAGCTTCACGGCGTGATGATGAAGGTGCGCCAAAAACTGAAAAGATAATTCTTGAAATCGGATGCTTCGAAAGAAGCATCTTTTTTTATGCCGCAAAACAATGAGAAAACACTGTATAGCGCGCTATAAAAAATGTGTGGGAATTTTACCGCAATTTTATTCGAATTAAATCAAGATTTTTAAGAACGCCGCTATACTGAGTCGAGTAATAACAACGCGTGAGGTATATATGTCAACCATTGAATTTCAACATATTAAAAAGAAGTATGAGGGCAATGACACGTACTCGGTCTCCGATTTCAATCTGACCATCAACGATGGCGAATTTATTGTCTTTGTAGGACCGTCCGGCTGCGGCAAGTCTACCACCCTTCGCATGGTGGCGGGGCTCGAGGACATCTCCAAGGGGCAACTGATCATTGATGATGTGGTGATGAATGACGTCCATCCGAAAGATCGGGGCATTGCCATGGTCTTTCAAAACTATGCTCTCTTTCCCTTTTTAAATGTCTACGACAACATTGGATTCGGCTTAAAGATTCGCCATATGGATAAAGGCGAGCGGGATCGCCGTATCAAAGAGGCGGCGGAGCTCTTAGGTTTAAGTCCGTACCTGGACAAGAAACCGGGCGAGCTCTCAGGCGGTCAGTCACAGCGGGTAGCCCTCGGGCGAGCCATTGTCAATCAGGCCGGGATTTTTCTTATGGATGAACCGCTCTCGAACTTGGATGCCAAGCTTCGTGGCGCCATGAGAGAAGAGCTTGTGCGCTTGCACAATCAGGTGGGGGCGACCACCATCTATGTCACTCACGATCAAATTGAAGCCATGACTATGGCGGATCGCATTGTGATTTTGCGGGACGGTCATATTCAACAAATCGGCACACCGGAGGATGTCTATCAAAATCCGGCGAACCTCTTTGTGGCAAGCTTTATCGGCACACCGCCGATGAATTTATTGCCTGGCTCAGTCCGAGACGGCAAGCTGTATGTCACAGATGACGTGATGGTGAGTGACGCGCCGGGGCTTGAGGGCTACAACGGTCAAGCCGTCATGGTAGGATTTCGTCCGGAAGCGGCAAAACTTACGGGTGAGGGCATTGAGTTTGTCGTGGAGATGGTCGAGCTTCTTGGCGCGGAGTATAACATTCACGGTACCCTTGGCGGAGCTCATGTGATTGTACGCGCCGATGCGGGAACCTGTCGGTATCGGGCGGGAGATCATCTCAAGCTGGATTTGAAGGCAAAGGATCTGTTCTTCTTTGACCCGGACACGGGGCTGAGGTTGGAGGTGAACCGTGGGGTCTAATTTACGCAGTAGGCTGAGCTTGCCGCAATGGGCACTTTATATTGTCGTGCCGATGTTGCCGCTTATTATCTTTTGGTTTATTCCTTTGGTGGTGTCGGTCCTGATCAGCTTCACTAATTGGGATTATATTTCGCCTACCTATGACATTGTGGGTCTGAAAAACTACGGCGACATTCTCACCTCCGACACCTTTTTAAAATCTCTCGGGATCACAGTTCAGTTCGGATTGGGGACGGTACTGCCCACTCTTGTGATCGGATTTTTCCTGGCATATCTTTTAAATGACAAACTGGAGGGGAAGGCATGGTATCAGACGTTTATCTTCTCTCCGTGGATTACGCCGATGGTGGCCATGTCCATTGTGTGGTCGTGGATGTATCGTCCGGAAGGGTTTATCAACGTACTTCTTGGCGCAGTGGGCATTGATGTGGTGCCGTGGCTTACAGATTCGCGATGGGCATTACTTGCGGTGATGATTGTTACGGTTTGGAAGAATGCAGGTTATGCGATGATTTTTTATGCCGACGCTCTCTCGAAAATTCCCAAGTCACTCTATGAAGTCGGATTTTTGGAAGGCGCGAGTACGTGGCAAAAGATTCGATGCATTCTGCTGCCGATGGTAAAATCCACTACATTTTTTCTCATTATCGTCAATTTGATCAGCTCACTCCAGGCCTACGATCAGATTTCCGTCTTGACGCAAGGGGGACCGTCAGGCTCGACGCGAACCCTGCTCTATCTCTACTACCAAATGGCTTTTGAAGAGTTTAACATGGGAAGAGCCACGGCTCTCGCCGTGATTATGGTATTTATCACGGGACTCTTTGCCTTTGTGCTCTTTGCGATGAAGCGAAAAGGCGGTGTCAGATAATGGATACTACGCAATTACAAAATCACGCCGCAACAAAGCGGCTCAAGCAGAAGGATTCGGCAGTGGGCAAGTGGGCGCGACGAGTCGTGCTGGTTCTTGTGAGTATTCTCACCGTCTATCCTTTGGTGTGGATGCTGTCCAATTCGTTTAAGACGGCGAGCACCATCATTCACAGTCCGCTGAATCTCGTGCCGGAGATTTATAATTTCTCTAACTTTGGCAAGGCTCTGTCCATGGCACCTTTTGATCTGTACCTCTTCAACTCGGTGTTCACCGCCGTGGTGATTGTGGCGATACAGCTGGTATTCTCGGCGCTGTTGGCCTATGGACTCACTTTTTATACGTTTCCCAGCAAGAAGCTCCTCTTCGGGGCGATTATTGTCACCTATATGCTGCCGCCGGCGGCGACCTATGTGCCGGCTTATGTCATCTTGGCCAAGATGCAGCTTCTGGACACTTTGTCCGGGATTATCATTTCCAATTTGGCCAGCGTCTTCACTATTTTTCTTATGGTGCAGACTTTCTCAGGTATACCGAAAGAGCTTTTGGAGGCGGCAAAGCTGGAAGGTGCCACAGACACTCAAGTGCTCTTTAAAGTGGTCATACCTTTTGCCAAGTCCACCATGCTCACTGCAGGTCTTATTAACTTTGTGGGGATGTACAACAACTATATGTGGCCTTCCCTCATCACTACCAGTCAAAGCAAGATGCTCTTAAGCGTGGGGTTAAACACCTTCTTCACGTCTCGAGGCAACTTTGCCGAGAATTTACCGGGGCTTATGGCGGCCAATTCCATGGCGGTCATTCCTTTACTCGTATTGTTCGTCGTATTGCAAAAATGGTTTATTAAAGGGATTTCCAACAGTGGAATCAAAGGATAGGAGATTACAATGAAAAAATTTATGCACACACTGGCTTTCATGAGTCTTGTTGTGGTGATGATCTTTACCACCGCCTGCTCTGAGAGCGCCAAACAGGCTCTGAACACCGACACGGCCAATGCAGGCGAGGCTTCTGCCGAGCTTAAGGACGGCGAGACTGTTGAGATTGAATTCTGGTACGGCTTAGGCTCCGTGGCCTGTGAGACGATGGAAAGTCTGATTAAAGAGTTTAACGAATCTCAGGACAAAGTCCATGTCACCGGCGTCCAACAGGCGGACTATGATGAAACGCTTCAAAAGGTACAGGCTGCCATTGCAGCAAAACAACCACCGGCAGTCTTTATCGGCAGTGACATTCAAAAGCTTGCTGAAAAGCACATTGCAGCCAACATGAAAGACTACATTGACGATGCACGCACACCGGTAAGTGACTATATGGATGTGCTGATTGAATCGGCTCTTGTGGACGACGGCGTCTATGCTTTCCCGGCTTACGGCACCACACAAGTCATCTACTATCGCAAAGATCTTCTCGAACAAGCCGGTATTGATCCGAAAGAGATGTACAGCTCTTGGGAGAATGTCTTTAAGTATTCTAAAGAACTTCAAGATAAGGGAATCACACAACTGGGACACTTGCCGATGTGGGGCGCTGATAACCTGATGGATGTCGCCTTTTCCAACGGTGGTACGGTGATTTCCGAGGACGGCAAGACGGTCACCATCAACAGTAAAGAATGGGTTGACGCATGGAACTTCATTCGTGAGCAAATTCAAAACGGTACTGCCAAGATCAACTCAGGCGGACAAGGTTGGGAGTATTGGTATCGCACCATTGACAACGTGATGAACGGCGAGGCGATTTCCTACACCGGTTCATCAGGGGACAAAGGGGATCTGGATTTCTCCATCATTGATTCAGCGATGCAACCGGGTTTAAACGGCAATCCTGCTAAGCCGATAGCAGGTGCCCATTATATGGTCGTACCTGAGATTGCTGATGACGCACAAAAAGCTGCGGCTTATGAATGGATCGCATTCTTCACCTCACCGGAAGTCTCTGCCCGCTGGTCGGAAACTGTAGGTTACATTCCGTCCCGCAAGAGTGCTACCGAGATGGAAAGCTACAAGAAGTTCGTTGAAGAAAATCCTTATGCCGGTGTGCCGACCGAACAGGTAATGTCCGGTGCGACGAACTTCATTGATCCGACCGGTGGCAAGATCACCGATGCACTGAAAATTGCCGCAGACAAAGTGGAGCTGGAAAATGTCGATGCACAAGTTGCTTTAGACGAAGCGCAAAAAACAGCTCAAGCTGCATGGGACGAGTATCTCAGCAAGTAAATGCATAAAGGCTCTTCGTGAGCCTTTTTTTCATAGGAGAAAAAGATGACCTTATATCATACTATCCCTCTGCACATTCCCCAAAGCGTCTTCGGCGTGATCATTACGCTACAGACGCCGCAGCCGGCCCCCTTTAACTTAATTATGCAGGAACGCACCTTTCGCCAAGTAGGCAGTCACTTTGCCGTGGGGTGTGAGGTACGTCTATTTGTAGCTCGGGATGTGCGCTACAGTATGGCGAACTTCGGCGTCTTGACAAAATACGAAGATTACACCTTATATAATTTTAAAATCGCAGACTATGGACACGACGATATGCTGGTGCAGGTGAAGGTACAAAGCTTAGATCGAAAAGCCTATACTGAAGCCTTTATGGAAGCTGACCTCCGGCGGGATACAGTGGATTTCTTAGGAGCGTCGCCTTATATCGAGCTGCAAGCTTATGACGAGGGCGTCTCGGAGGGAATTGCACGGTGGTATCGAGGGGATTTTCACTCCCACACCACCGTCTCTGACGGCCACGCTACCAAGGCAGAGAATGATACCATGGCAAAGGACGCCGGTTTGGATTTCTTTCATGCCACGGATCACACCGTGTTTCCCACCGGTTGGGCGGCGACCGAAGGTGTGAGCGTCTTACCTGCCACGGAAATCACCACGCCCTATGGCCACTTCAACTACCACTTCAGTACGCGTTCGCCCTTTGACGGTCTGCCGCCGGTGACCCCGATGTCCGAGACGACGCTGCTGGCATTTTTTCACGCCTTAAGCGCATCAAATCGCCGAGGGCTTCTTGCTATCAACCACTCGCTGATGCCGCCGTGGGATATGACGCTTCAGGATTTTCCTATGACCTTGTGTCACACAATGGAAGTTATCACCGATCCGGGCTACCGGACGGCGACTTTGGCCTCGGCTAAAGCATTGAAGGTCTGGAGTCGATTGTGGAATTGGGGCAACGATATCGTCGGGATCGGTGCGTCGGACAATCACTTTAAAAAGGGGGAAGCCTACGACGGCGCCTTGACACCGTCGTGTATCGGGATCCCCTCGACTTATGTGCTGAGCCGAGGAAATGGTCTTGCAGCTTTACGGCAGGGTTTTGTAGAGAAGGCTGTCAGCTTTTGCGAAAGAGGGCTGCCGTCCATGGTCTTTACCGACAGCGCCATTAACGGTGAGCACGCGGGACAAAATGCCGTAGGTCGTGCAGTGGATTTGAAAGAAGGCGAGCTCTGTTTTGAATGGATCGGCGGTGCAGGGTACCATCAATGGGTGGTGGACGGCCGGGTAGTACAATCCGTTCCGGGGACGCTCAGCACGTTCACGTTCAATCAGAACGACGGTGCCTGGGTGCGAGTGGATGTGCGGGATCACACCGGCAGATATATCGGTTCGACCAATCCGCTTCGATTTAAAAGTGTGACGCCGCGAAGGACAACTTGGGGCGAAGCGACACAGCAGAGAAAGCTCCGTGGTGTCCTCTTTGATAAAGACGGCACGCTGATTCAGTTTTCTGATCTTTGGGCGGACGCCACAACGACCTTTATCGCAACGTTGTGTGACGATCCCGATGCGCGGCAAAGAGCTTTGTCAGCGGTGGGTATTGACGACGATGGTGTGCGTCCGGGGTCGCCTCTTGCCGCCGGGACCTTGGACGAGATTGCGGCAGTTCTTTGTGCTGTCACGGGCAAGGACGTGGACGGGCATGCGATGGAAACGGTCTACGGCGACTATATGACTCAACACCCGGAAGTGATCCGGCCGGCCGGGGACATTGCGGCATTATTCACCGCCTTAAAGGCACAGGGACTTGCTATCGGTGTGGTGAGTTCAGACAATCACACGCTCATCGAATACACTTTAGATCGCTTAGGCGTGCGGGACATGGTGGATGGCATCTACAGCGGTGACCGCTATCCGGCCAAGCCGGATCCGACGGTAGTCTATAAAGCTGCGGAAGACTTCGGCCTTGACACAGAAGAGCTTGCCGTGGTGGGGGACAGTCCTTGCGATATGTTTTTAGGTTATTATGCCGGCTGTGCCATTGGCGTAAAGAGTGATGTGTCCGATGAGTTTCTGATGCGAAACAACTGTGATAGGTATGTGGAGACTGTCGATGAGGTGGCACGGTATTTTAGCGCGTAGCAAATAAGATCCTTGGAGTCCTTTTTTATTTGGTCTTTAGTCTAAACATGAAAAAAATGACGCTGTGACAGCGTCATTTTTTTAGGCGTATAATTCTTCGTTAATCAGTCGTACCAAAGTCTGAGGGTCGACGGCTTTGGAATAGACAATAGGAATCTGTGCGGATTTTGAAATGTTTCGAATGTTAAACATACCTTCGTGGCCGACGCTGTCGATAAAGATGACAATGACATGGGCTGTGGACAGCTCGGCTTTCATATCATCCAGGGAGCCGCTGCCGTCCGCTTCCAAAAGGGTGGCTCCCACACTCTTTAAATAGGTGGTGAGCTCGTCATGATTGTCGCGGCAGCCGACCAGACCGACGCGAATGTTGTCCAGGCGTGTTACGGGGAAGGTCCTTTCCTGCAACACGTCTTCGGATGCGGTGCGGTCCTCACCGGTATGTTTTAAAAAGTGTACCGGTTCACTGTCCACCGGGTGAATCCAGATGATTTTACCGTTTAAGATGTCGTCGTTCCAGTAGGCATAGTCCACGATGTCGCCGGCTTGCAAAGCAAAATTACCTATTTTAAAATTGTCCAGTAAAATTTTGTGAGCACCGTCACTGTCTGTGGCTTCGATGTAGAACTGATCCTCGGTCATATCCATGTGGACGACGGCGTAGGAGAGAAGATGTTTGTTGCTCGGTGCGGCGACTTTTTCGACCAGCTCGTAGTCATAGACAGGTTTGTGGTCGTAGGTTCTGCGAAGGATGGAGGCTCGCACCCAGTCCCCTTCGTCAACACCCAGTTTTCTCAGCAGCTTTTCAGGCATAAAGATTTTAAAGGAACCGATGGTGGCGCCGGAGAGGTTCAAATGGGTTTGACCGAGAAAGAGGTTGTTGTCCGGATCGTAAATTTCCTGAAGGCGACCGGGGCTTTGAGGTGAAGATGCCGTTTCAGACGACGAGTCGTCCCAGCTGTCGGCATTCTCATCCGGGTTCGGAAGGCTTTTTAAGTGTTTTAAAAATTCAAAGTAGTGGTAGAACATGGCCTCAGTGACTTCGACATTGTCAAAGGAGAGTGCCTGTAGGTGTGCCGTGAGTTCGGCGATGGATTCGTTAAGCAGTTTTGTTTTGTTCATCGATTATCCTTTCATTACTATTAAGTCATTGATTATGTTATAAATCTATAGAGTATTATATCTTATTTCAGCAGTGTTGACAGCCGTTTCATGGGATTTTCTCTCGGGGCAGAAAGAACGCTTCGTGCAATTATACATAGGCAGAGAACTATAACTATGATACAATAAGCTCGGAGGTGAAACGTTTGCTCACATTTAGCCAAGAGCTTCTGGATCGTGCTGTGGAATTGGGAAGGAAGTACACCCGTTATGGCGAAGTCGCCGACTACATACCGGAGCTCAAAAAACAAAATTTTCAAAATGTGGCACTGGCTGTCATTCAAAACGGCGAGGCGCTCTATGCCGGAGAAGTAGACACGCCTTTTTCCATTCAGTCCATCGTCAAGGTGATTTTATATGCGCTTGCTCTTGAAAATTACACGGTGGACGAACTCAAACGCAACGTCGGGCTCAAGCCGTCGGCGAAACCGTTTAACAGTGTCATTGAGCTGGAGCTTTCCAAAAAAAATGTGCCGGTCAATCCTTTCATCAATGCCGGCGCGATTGTCACGGTGGCCTTGCTTCATGAAATCTACCAAGAGAAGACCATGGGTGTGATTCTGAACTATGTGTCCAAATTTCTTGGGAGGGACGTGACGTACTCGCAGGATATCTTTATGTCGGAGCGCGTGAGCTCCTTTGCCAATCGGACGTTGACCTATCTCATGCTGACCAAGGGCATTCTGCCGAAGGATTTGGAAGTCGAAGAGGTGCTGGATGTCTATTTTAAATCCTGCAGCATTATGGTGACGTGTAAAGACTTGGCACATATGAGTTATGTCCTGTCCAACAAAGGCGTGAACCCCGACGGAACACGGGTCATTGACGAGGACATTGCTCGAGTTTTACGGACGTTGATGGCCACCTGCGGCACGTATGATTATGCAGGGGACTTTGCTGTGCGAGTGGGGATTCCTGCGAAGAGCGGCGTGGGCGGCGGCATTGTCACGGCATCGTTAGACGGGTACGGTCTTGCGGTCTACAGTCCGGGGCTCGACAGTCACGGCAACAGTTACTCCGGAGTGCGGATGTTGGAATTCCTCTCCCGAGAGCTGGGTTTAAATATCTATTAACAGGAGGCAATTATGCAGTTTATTTCGGATCTCATCCTAGCGATTAACGATGTGCTCTACTATCCTATTCTCATCATTATGCTCTTGGCCTGCGGACTTTATTTTACCTTCCGCACCAAGTTCATGCAGTTTTCTTTTTTTAAAGAATCGATCAATGTGGTTGCTGAAAAACCGAATCAAGGCGGCGTCTCATCCTTTCAAGCTCTCATGGTCTCTACGGCGTCTCGCGTCGGGACAGGTAACATTGTAGGTATCTCCAATGCCATTTGCCTTGGCGGATACGGCGCAGTCTTTTGGATGTGGCTGATTGCACTGATCGGCGGCGCATCGGCATTTATTGAATCCACTCTGGCGCAAATTTACAAACGTCGCGGTGACGACGGTACCAGCTATGGCGGACCTTCCTACTACATAGAAACCGCACTCGGCTCTCGCACCCTCGGCATCATTTTTGCCGTGGCGCTGATTCTGACCTATGCTGTCGGATTTAATATGCTGGCATCGTTCAACTTACAGGACTCTTTTAAAGTCTACGGCTTTTATCAACCCGGCGTCACACCGTGGATCATCGGTGCTGTCCTTGCCTTGATTGCAGGGTACTGTATCATCGGTGGCGGGAAGCGGATTATTCAGTTTACTTCCGCCCTCGTTCCGATTATGGGTGTGCTCTTCGTCGTTGTCGCTCTCATCATGATTGTGGTAAATATCAAAAACATGCCGCAAGTGTTCAGCAATATCTTTTCCGATGCTTTTAACTTCCGTGCTATTTTCGGCGGCGTGGCCGGCTCCAGTATGGTTCAAGGTATCAAACGCGGTCTTTATTCTAATGAAGCCGGTATGGGATCCGCACCGAATGCTGCAGCGTCCGCAGACGTGTCTCACCCTGTCAAACAAGGTCTTGTACAAATGCTCTCCGTATTCATCGATACACTGGTCATCTGTTCCGCCACAGCCTTTATGGCTATGGCATCCGGCGTTGTACCGACAGAGGAACTGGCCGGAGCGCCTTATGTGCAGGAAGCGTTGAGTACTGTCTTCGGTGCTTACGGTAACTACTTCATCACCATTTCCCTTTCTCTCTTTGCATTTACTACACTGCTGGGCAACCTCTACTATGTAGACTCCTGCATTGCCTATCTGAACAAGAAGGTGCCTTCTAAAGGCTTCCAATTGACCTACCGCATTGTCGCCGCTGTGATTATCTTTGTCGGTGCAGGTATGGAAATGGATTTTGTGTGGAACTTAGCGGACCTGCTTATGGGATTGATGTGTATCATCAATATTCCTGCCATTTTGATTCTGGGTTCGCAGGCGTTAAAAGCCTTTGAAGATTATCGCTCCCAAAAACGTCAAAACAAGAATCCGGTCTTTTTGGGCCGCAATATCGGACTGGACGAGTCCAAATTGCAATACTGGAAATAATCGTAAGAAAGCTCGCTTAGGCGGGCTTTTTTGCGGAATAAATAAAACGTTTTTTCAGGAATGGGACTCTCAAGGTATCCGTCAGTGCATTGCCGCTATTTCTATTGACGACACCTTTATACCGCGATACAATAACAAAAAAAGGAGGTCTATTATGAAAAAAGGCAGCAAACGATTACTCAGCAGTTTCCTGGTGCTTTTGTTAATGCTTCAAGTATTGGTTCCGACCAAATTATGGGCAGCTATACCGGCGCCTGTGAAAGATACAGGGACCGGACTTGTCATGAGCACCAATCCGTTGGCGAACCAAGTCGGTAAAGACGTTTTAGATCAAGGCGGCAACGCTATAGATGCAGCCGTTGCGGTAGGTTATATGCTTTCTGTTGTGCACCCTTCAGCAGGTAATATCGGCGGAGGCGGATTTGCCTTGATTCATACGGCCGACGGCAAAACCAAAGCTTTGGACTTCAGAGAAATGGCGCCGAAGAAAGCGACTAAAGATATGTATCTGGACAAAGACGGCAATGTCGTTGAAGGCAAAAGTGTCACCGGCTATCAGGCTGCCGGCGTTCCCGGTACCGTTAAAGGTATGAGTGATATGCTCAATGAATATGGCACGATGCAGTTGAGCGATTTATTGCAGCCTGCCATTAAGACGGCACGAGAAGGTTTTGCCCTCACTGAACGCCAAGCTGA